>CAZOXN010000008.1:0-16792 GCA_964583655.1 uncultured Desulfarculaceae bacterium
CCCCGGCCCATGCTGAGGAGGAGGACGCTGCCCGCATCGCGCGGGCCGCCTTGGCTGAGCGCCCCAAGTCAGGGCCTCCCGCACAGGCCGCTGAGACTGTCAGGACAGCACGGCAGGCATCCACCTCATCGGCCACCTCCAACCTCCTGGCCCCTGTGAAGGCCTTTGTGGAACAGTGGCGGAAGGCATGGGAGTCCAAGGACCTGGACGCTTACATGGCGTGTTACTCACCGAGGTTTCAGTCCGAGAAACGAGACTGGAAGGCATGGCGCTCATACAAGGCTGGGCTCAACGACAAGTACAGATCCATCCGCGTGGAGGTGGAGAAGCTCGAGATCACCCCCCACGAGGGTGGGGTCAAGGCCTCTTTTGTGCAAAGGTATCGGGCGGACGGATACCAGGATGTCGGCCGCAAGGTGCTGGAACTGGTCCAGGAGGATGGTCATTGGAAGATCATCCGGGAGACATGGAGGACATTGTGAGCAACTCGCCATGCAAAGGCCACCCCGTGCGTAGGGCCGCTGCGTCCTGCACGGGGCGCCTCGGGAGCCTTTTGGGATGACCTCGTTGGGATGGATGATGGAGATCCTGGGCCTGCCTGGTTCCCCGGCTGCTGGGGCTAGGTGGAGCCTCATCGACCTGATCCGCAGCTCAGGGACTGAGGTATGGACCGTCTTGTTGATCCTTCTGGGTTTCTCGGTCATATCCTGGGCGATCATCGTCTCGAAGATCCTCTTGCTCAGGAGGACCAGGAGGGAGTCCGAGCTCTTTTTCCAATCCTATGAGCAGCAGCCCACTTTCTCGGCCATCTACAAGGACGTCGAAGCCAGAGGGATCCATGGAAATCCCTTTGCCTCCATATTCCTCAAGGGGTATAGGGAGCTCCTGAGGATCTCCACCACCCCTTCGACCCAGAAATCTCAGGAGGGGGCGGTTCGCGAACCGGCCAGGCTGGCTGTGGAGTGGACTGGCCTGGAGAGCGTGGAGAGGGCCATCCGACAGGAGGGTGCGCTCCAGGTCCATCGGTACGAGAAGGCCCTGAGCTTCCTGGCCACCACGGGAAGCACTGCCCCTTTTGTGGGGCTCTTCGGCACGGTCCTCGGGATCATCCGCTCTTTCCACGAGATAGGCCTAAGGGGATCCGCTTCCCTCGCCACCGTGGCCCCGGGGATATCCGAGGCCCTTGTGGCCACGGCCGCAGGACTGGCGGCCGCCATCCCGGCCGTGGTGGCGTATAACTTCTTCGTGCAGAGGATAAGGGGCGTGGCCTCCGAGATGGATCAGTTCACTACCGAGTTCCTGAATCTCGTGGAACGTCAGATGAGGCCGACCAGGGCGCGCAAGGAACCGGCTCAGGCTGAGACGGCCAAGAGACAGCAGACCATGCCCTTTTGAGGGGGACGTCGAGGCTGTGCAGCGGCCCCTCGAACGATGAAATCGAGCTGTTTTCTCTCGACACTGATTCCTTGAAGGGCTAGACGTCCGTTGACCGTTGATGGCGCCTCCTGAGAGGGGTCACGAGCCTGGGGGCACGCCTAATCCGAACCGGAGGTGCGTGGAGATGCCGGCCCCGCAGCAGCGCATAGGGACCGTGATGTCCGAGATCAACGTGGTCCCGTTGGTGGATGTGGTACTGGTGTTGCTTATCATCTTCATGATCACAGCCCCCATGCTCCAGATGGGCGTGGACGTGGATCTGCCCAAGACCACCACCAAGGCCCTCCCTGTGGAAGAGGAGCGGGTACTGGTGACGCTCACAAAGGATCAGAGGATCTACATAGACCGTTACGAGGTGCCTCCGGACCAGTTCAAGGACCGACTCAAGTCCATCCTGGAGCGCAGGGTGAACCGAGAGGTCTTCTTCAGGGCGGACCAGGCCTTGCCGTACGGGGCTGTCATGGGCGTGATGGGCCAGCTGAGGGAGGCAGGTGTGGAAAAGCTGGGGATGGTCACGGAACCACTGGAGGCGACCAAGAGGCCATGAGGTGGAGATCGGTAGGTCCCGCTATCCCGGGAGGCACTCAGCCTTCCTGGCATTGGATGGTCCTCTTGTCCCTGTTCCTCCACGGGGTTGGGGGCCTCTTCATCTTGGGACTGGAACAGTATGCCCCACGGAGGGCTTTCAACCCAGAGGTGATCTCTGTCAGGTTGGTCGGGCCCATGGAGACAGGTGCGCCCCGGGCCACTAGCCAACCCTCGCCCAGCCCACCCCAGGGCCAGCCTTCCACACCCCAGCAAAAGGAATCCACGCCCACCAAGAGGATCCCGGTGGCGGTCCCCCAGGCCGAGAGAAAGACCGTGAGCATCAATCCTTCGGATGTGAAGCCCCCCGAGCGCACCCCGCCGAAAACCATCGAGCCTCCCTCGCCCCCCCAGCCGCAGCCTGCATCTCCATCCAAGGGGGGACAGGCCGCGACCCTCGGTCCCAAGGCGGCATCAGGTCCGGCCGGAGAGGGAGGAGGGAATATGGGCGGCGAGGAAGCCAGGTATCTCCAGATGCTCCAGCAGCGTATAGAGGAGAACTGGAGGGCCTATCTCCCCCCGGAACAAGGGGTGCTGGGGGAAGTACGCATAAGGATCTCATCTGACGGCGGTATCAGGGAGTTCTCCTTCGTCAAGGGCTCAGGGAAGTCTCACGTGGACGCATCCATCGTCAGCGCCATAAAGAAGGTGGTCCTCCCCCCGCCCCCTTCGAGCTTGGCGGACAGACCCCTGGTCCTGCGTTTCTGGCCCTCGGGCCAGCATCCTTAGGGATACCAAAGACAGTCCATGAGGAGGCGATGTGTCTCGATCCCCTTTGACAGGCCCGGTGCGAACAAGGTGCGTGGCTTTCTTCGTACTTTGGCTGCTCATCCTCGCCCCAGCCGTGGGCTCGGCCCAGCCGGTCATCGATATCTTCGGGCCTTCCATCCCGCGATTCCCCATATCTGTATTCCCATTCCCTTCAGGGGGAGCTGCGGCTGGATCCCCTTCCGAGGCCGATGAGCTCCACAGGATCCTCGTCCAGGACCTCCGGGTCTCGGGCTTTTTCGAGATCATAGACCACTCCAAGGCCTTGGCCGATCCCTTTGCCACAGGACTGGATCCCCGTGAGATCGACTGGAACGCCCTTCGACTGCTGGGGGCGGACATCGTGGTCGGAGGTAGGGCAGGGATAGAGGGACAGGAGCTGAGGTGGGAGGCCCGTCTCTACGACCAACCGCAGCACAGGATGCTCTTCGGAAAGGTCTACCGGGGGGGACGCCAGGATGTGCGGATCATGGCGCACCGTTTCGCCGATGAGATCATCCGTTACTTCACCGGCTCTCCCGGCATATTCCAGACACAGATCGCCTTCGTTTCCACTCGGTCCGGCAGCAAGGAACTGCATGTCATGGACGCCGATGGAGAGAATCATCGCCAGCTCACCCAGGATCGAAGCATCGTCTTGTCTCCCAGATGGTCTCCGGACGGCCGGGAGATCGCCTTCATCTCTTATGCTGGCCCCAACGCCCACCTCATGGCCTTGGATCTGGGCGCTCTGAAGAAGCGCGTTCTTTCGGGAAGGGAGAACATGAACGGGCCCGCTGCATGGTCCCCGGATGGCAGCCGGCTGGCCTTGACGCTGACCATAGACGGAAACCCGGAGCTCTACTTGATCGACAGCAGGGGAAGCCTCCTCCAGAGGCTAACGCATCATCCGGGGATAGACGTCTCTCCGAGTTGGTCCCCTGACGGTCGATCCTTGGCGTTCGTCTCGGATAGGGCCGGGGGGCCCCAGGTCTTCATCCTCGACATTGCCTCCGGCCAGGTCAGGCGGCTCACCTATGAGGGGAAGTACAACTCCGAGCCGGCCTGGTCACCCAGGGGGGACCGGATCGCCTTCAGCTCCCTCCAGAATGGGAATTACGAGATCTGCACGATCCGTCCCGACGGGAGGGAACTCCTCCAGGTCACGAGCTCTCGGGGGGACGACACCGCCCCCTGCTGGTCTCCGGACGGCCGGTACATCGCCTTCGCTTCGACCCGCTCCGGGCCTTCACAGATCTTCATCATGCTCTTCAACGGGCAAAACCCGATCCAGATCACTCGCATGTCGGGAGACCAGAGCTCGCCGAATTGGTCTCCGTGGCCGGCCGAGAGGTGATCCATGACCGTTGGTGGAAGGCGAGTGAATGGCCGGTTGCGGACCACCGCCAAGGGGCCGTGGTCTCTCCCCTCATAAGGCGCCGCTCGATACGATGACACTGGCCCTTCCGGCGTGCCTGATGCACAGCGAATCCTCGCCCGCCAACTCCTCGGTCACGTCTTCGCCGTCCACCTGGACACAGCTCCTTTCCAACGGCTTGATCTCCACGACACTGGCCCTTGTTCGCCACCATCGGCCCTGCACCCCTAGGGTCGCTAGCCCACGGACCCTCATGGCCATGAGCTCGGCGTAATGGCGCATATGCGTGAAGAGGGTGATCTCCAGCAGCCCATCCTCCACTCGGGCCACGGGATCCATGAGGGCCCCTGCCGCGTAATAGGGGGTGTTGGTCAGGGAAAGGACCCTTGGGCCTCTGAGCGGCATCGCACGTCGTATCCCTCGGTGGTCAATCCACGACAGCTCGACGCCCTGGGGGATCCGATATCTGATCTTCCCCAACCAGACAGCTATGTACAGGCCGAAATAGATCCCCCTCTTGCCCAACTGCGGGTGTCTTTGGACCCACTGGCGGACACGACAGAAGCCCCTCACCACGGCCGCGTCCATGCCCAGGCTCATGTAGTTGACGAACACCAACTTGCCGTTTACCGACCACAGATCCACCAGGGCCTCGCCCGGGCTCTTGATGTAATCACGGATCTCATCCAGTCCCCAAGCGCGTCCCTTGTACAGACCCAGGCTCCTGGCCAGATCGTTCCCTGTCCCCAGGGGGACGATACCCACCGGGGTCCTCATTCCCAAGGTGAGGACCGCTTGCATCAATTCGCTGGCTGTTCCGTCCCCACCCACCACCACGATGCGGTCTCTTCCCTTCCCGTGTTCTCGAAGCTGGGAAAGGATGCCTTGTCGCTCGGTGGGGATCACCGTCCCTGTGAGCCCACCTCGTGAACCTTCCATGAGTGCACGCAGGGCAGGAAGCCAGGCCGCCCCGAGGTTGTTGCCGGCCCTGGGATTGACCAGCATCAAGACATCCATCTGCCTCAACCCTCCCCCTCCCCCAGCATCCGGCGCCTCCTCTGGTGGGCGACCTTCCGGAGATCCACTGCTACATCGGATTCATCCACTATCTCCTGCCCCAGGATCTCCTCGAAGACGTCCTCCAGGCTAACCACCCCTGCCATCCCACCGTACTCGTCCACCACCACGAACAGATGCTCCCTGCGCTCGATGAACTGCTGGAGCAGCCGGTCCGCCTCGAGTGTCTCGGGCACGATGTGGACCGGCACCATGACATCTCCCAGGCGCAGGTGAGTCTTGTCGTCAGCGAGGGCCGCCAGGACGACCCTTCGTTGAACGACCCCCACCATGTGATCCTGGTCGCCTTCATACACCGGCACTCGGCTGTGAGGCCATGGCCAGATGGGCGAGGCGGCCTTGAGTTGGCCGAGTGTGAGATCTTTGGACAGAGCGAAGACCACGGTCCTCGGGGTCATGATGTCCTTGGCGCGGATCTCCCTCAGGGCGAGGATGTTCCGAATGACCGTCTCCTCCATGCCTCTGAGGGCTCCAGCGTGTCGCCCCATTCGCGCCATGACCTGGATCTCCTCGGCCGTGATCCCCACCAGTGAGCTGGTGCTGCCCAAGGAGCGGGTCAAGAGGGAGGTGGCCCAAGTCACGGGCCAAAGCACCCACTGGAGCAAGTAAATGGGCCATGCCACCAAGTGACAGAGGCCCCTGGAGTGTCGCACGCCGATGGTCTTGGGCAAGATCTCCGACAGGATCAGGATCCCCAGGGTGAAGCCTGCCGAGAAGAGCTCCAGGGACTCCCTCCCGAAGACCGCCACTGCCGCGGCCCCAGCCACTGCAGCCCCGAAGGTGTTGGCCACTGTGTTCAAGGTCAGGATGGCAGAAATCGGCCTCTCCACGTTCTCCCTCATCCCCTTGAAGAGTCTCGCTGCGGGCGCACCCCTCCGAGACAGGGCCTCTATGTAAGAGAAGGGCACAGAGTAAAGCACGGCCTCGCTCAGCGAACAGAGGGCAGACACCCCAAGGGCCAGGGAGACTGAGAACACAAGCTCTGTCATGACCAGACTCTCCTATGGTGTCTCTTGATCCTTGTCTTTCTCTCTACCACGACCTACCCCAAAAGCAAAGCCATAACCTGCCTTGCAAGCCATGGGCCGTGAGCAGGGATCTCGCCTACCTGCCACCGCGAATTCGCCCGAGGCGAGGCAGCGGGGGGGGCCGGAAACCAAGGAAATGGGGTTGAAACCCTCCTCTATGGGTATAGGCCACAGAGCGGATCTGTGGTAAAAGGGAGTGGAAGACCCTCAGAGGAGGACCGTCCATGCGCCTGAGTGCTGAGCAGCTCATCGCCTTGATCGCCGAGCCACGTTTGGGCATGCCCGTCAGGGACATGGAAGAACTCCTGAGTCTCGGGCCTGAGGCGGTGTGCGCGCTCATGACCTTCTTGGGCCATCACCCCCTGCCTGATCAGGACGATGTGGAACTCCTGTGGGCAGTGGTCATGCTCGGGGAATTGCGGGACCACCGGGCGGCACCGGCCCTCATCTCGGTCATGACACGGGCATCCGGCTGGGAACTGCCTGTGGCCGCTGCAGAGGCATTGGCCAAGATAGGCCCTGATGTCCTCGGGGCCCTGGAGACACTCCTGGCAGGGAGACCGGATACCCGAACGCGGATCCTCCTATATGCCACCTTGGGGCTCATGCACCTCCCTGACGCCTGGGGGATATTGGAGAGGGCCCTCGAGACTGACCAAGACTTGGACTTCGTCCTAGCCCGTGCCCTAGCGGAGCGAAACTCCGACGAGGATCAGGCTCGGGTCTATGAGCTCTACACGAGAACGCAGCCTTGGAAACGCCCCATCTTGCAGGACACCCTCGAGGGCATGATCAGCCATAATCCATCGTGGGCCACCCGTCACAGGGACTGGCGGCTCGGTTACCGCAGGTCGCCTCGCCAGGGTCTCCAGATCCCTTTCACTTGGCCTGGAGTCATGGTGGCCTTGTGGGAGGCACGTGACGAACTCGCGGCCATGACTCAGGACCCTCCCGTGTCATGGGGGCAGATCCAAGAAAAGGCCCTCCAGCGGACCAGGCAGGAGAAGTGCCCGGACTGCGGCCAACCCCTTCGTAGCCCGACCGGCATCCCATTGTGCGAGGAGGTCGAGGTGGATCTCCTCGAGTTCCAGTTGGACCGCATCCGGGACTGGCTGGCGGCTCGATGGGAGGATGTCTACGAGGTCTGGGACGAGCTGGATTGCCAGGAGATGGACGCCCTCCACCTGCCCGAGGACAGCGATGAAGATCGGCGCAACAAGTTCGAGGTCCTGGACTCCCTGGAGGTGGTCAAAGACACGCTTTCTTGGATGGTGGAGCAGGGTTGCTCCCACCTGTCCAAAGGGGAGAGGCTGCTGGAGATAGCACTGAGGAGGGCCAGGACAAAGGCACCTTGAGGCCTCGCATCCCTTGACAATGTCCAAGCTGGACCTTAATTTTTGCGTGGTTCCGTCTGCCAAGGGGCGCGGAGACCCTCTCCGGTGTTGGGGAGAGAGGCAGAGGCAAAGGGAGCCTTCCATGGGAGATGTGCTGGATGCCCATATACGAGTACATCACCGTTGACCCAAAGGGCGGCTGCGAGCGTTGCAGGAGGCCTTTCGAGGTCATGCAGGGGATACGAGAGGAGCCATTGAGCGCTTGCCCAGCGTGCGGGGCTGCGGTCCGTCGCAGGATCTCCGTCGTTCGCATCATCATCCCTGGGGCGGTGGTCGGCAGGGACCCGGTGGAACAGCAGGTGGCAGATTACGAACGTCAAGGGATGTGGAGCCATGCGGCGGAGCTGGCCGACAAGGAGAGCGAGAAGCCCGAGCGCGCCCACCTCAAGGAGCGGGCCATGGAGGATTACCGAAAGGCCGGCTATGACGTGTGAGGCCTTGGCCCCGCAGATCGCCTTCCTTCACCGAGCCGCGGTCATATCGTGAGCCTGTCCCGAGCGGACACCCTCCTGGCCGCCTCCGCGTCACCGATGAGGTCCGATCTCAGGCGAACGAAATAGAGTGTCCCCACACCCCTTCTCGGTCCCGCGGTATTGGGAACCACGTGATGGAGCCTCTCGTTGTAACCGTAGGTCCAGTGCTCCTCATAATCTTCCCCCTGCCGAAGTTCCCAGGTCAGGTCCCAGTCACCCCCACAGGCGAAGAGCAGGACATCGATGAGCAAGGCACCGAGGCCGTTCCCCCTGGGATCAGATCCGAAGACGGCCCCGCATGTGCAGCTCCCGCCCGAGAACTGACTCCCGGGACCTATCCCCCCCTCGGTTGGTGGGCCCAGGATGGCCTTGCAGAACGGGCACTCGGGCGGACGGGTCATCTGCTCCCCTCTCATCCAACCTCTACCAGCGGGCCTCGGTTTCGGCCACGGCATGGGCGTCACAGCCCAGGACCGTGCCGACGGCTCTTCCACAGTATAGCCGAAACAAGCTCCATGTGACAAAATGGCTGGGACTTCGTCTTTCAGGAGGGGAGATGAGCGCCCGTACACCCAAGACCGACCTGATCAGAAGGCATCTGGAATTCCTGAGGTTCTATCCCGAATCTGTGGAGGGCCACTACAATCTGGGCCTAGCGTATCTCCAGGCAGGGGAGTTGGAGGACGCCTTGAGATCTTTCGAGAGGGCCTTGGAGCTGCAGCCATCCCTGACAGAGGCCCTCGTCAACATGGGCGGGATCTATTTCAGGCAGGGCCGGGTCGAGGAGTGCATAAGGGTCAACCAGAGGGCCCTGGAGATCGCCCCTGACCTCATCCAGGCCCACGCCAATCTGGCCTTCGCCTTTCTCCGCATACAGGAGTGGGACAAGGCCATCGAGGCGTCGAGCAAGGTCCTGGAGCTGGACCCAGCCGTGGCCATGGCCCACTATCACCTGGCCATAGCCCTCCACCGGAAGGGCAAGAACAAGGAGGCATTGGATGCCCTGGAGGAGGCCTCAAGACTGGGTCTCGATGTCGACCCCGCCTTCGCCGAGGAGCTCAGGTCCGTTTCCACAAGAACAAGGGGCGTGGGCAGGGCCAAGAGACCCAAGAAAGGCTGAAAGGGGACTGGCGAGGCCCAGGCCCTGTCCATGACCACGTCCCCCTGGCCAGAGGGGAGAGACCCTGCCTCCCAAGGCCCACTCCAAGGACGTCCCCGAGGCCGGCCAAGCCCTCAGGATGCCCTTCCCAAGACCCTCCTGGCGGCATCCGCTACGGAATCAGCCCCAGGGATCACGAACCCCTCCAGAGGGGGGCTGAACGGGTGGGGCACCCTCCTTGCCCCCACCCTCACAATCGGGGCATCCAGCTCATCGAAGAGCGACTCCTGGATACGGGCCGCGATCTCCGCCCCGAATCCTCCTGTGAGGCAGGCCTCGTGGGCCACCACCACCCTGTGCGTCTTGGACACGCTCTTCTCCACGGCCTCCCAGTCCAGGGGCCAAAGGCTGCGTAGGTCCAGGACCTCCACTTCTATCCCCTCCCTGGCGAGCCCCTGTGCCGCCTCCAGGGCATGTAGCACCATGATGGAGTATGTGATCACCGTGAGGTCGGAGCCCTCCCTCTTGAGATCCGCCTGGCCTAGAGGGATCAGATATTCCTCCTGAGGGACCGGGCCCTTGCGGCCGAAGATCCTCTTGTGCATGAAGAATACCACTGGATCGTCGTCGCGGATCGCCGTCTTGATCAGTCCCTTGACATCGTATGGAAGGCAGGGGGAGACGACCTTGAGGCCTGGGGTGTGGATGAACCATGCCTCGAGGGACTGGGAATGGTGGGCAGCGGCCGACAGGCCTGCCCCGTCAGGGGCCCAGATGACCATGGGGACCTTCACCTGCCCCCCGAACATGTACCTTATCTTGGCAGCCTGATTGGCTATCTCATCCATGGCAGTGGTGACGAAATCCGCGAAGTGCAGATCCACGAAAGGCCTCATGCCGGTGAGGGCGGCCCCCAGCCCAGCCCCGGCGATGCACGTCTCGGAGATGGGGGTGTCTATCACCCGGCCCGGGAACTCCTCAGGGAGCCCTTTGAACTGCCCGAAGATCCCGCCGTGGGCCACCAGATCCTCCCCGACGATGAAGACCGATGGGTCGCGGCTCATCTCCTCCCTCAAAGCCTCTGCCATGGCCTCTGTGTTCGTCAGTTCCCTCTCGCTCATGCCAGACCTCCCCTGGGGGCCTGTGCCACGTCCCCTGCATATAGATCCTCCAGGGCCTCCTGGGGATCTGGATAGGGGCCATCCTCGGCAAAGCGGACTGCCCCCTCGATCTCCTCTTGAGCCTCCCTCTGAATCCTCTCCTCGAGCTCCTTGGGGAGGATCCTCCTCTTCCTCAGGACCGAGGCCAGTCGCGAGATCGGATCCCTGAGCTTGGCCTCCTCCACCTCCGCCTTTGTCCTGTAGCGCTGGGGATCCCCCTCGAAGTGCCCCCTCCAGCGATAGGTCAAGGCCTCCAAGAGAGTTGGCCCTTCTCCCCTCCGAGCCCTTGCCACCGCCTCAGCCGCTGCCCTTCGCACGGCCAGGACATCGTTCCCATCCACGGTGACCCCCGGGATGGAGTAGCCCGCTGCCCTGATGGCTATCCTGTCCACGGACGTCGAATATGACATGGCTGTGGTGGAGGCGTACTGGTTGTTCTCGCAGGTGAACAGGATGGGGAGTCTCCATATGGAGGCCATGTTCATAGCCTCGTGGACCGGTCCCCGGTTGGATGCCCCGTCTCCGAAATAGCAGACCACCACCTGGTCCGTCGCCCTGAGCTTGCAGGAAAGCCCTGCCCCCACGGCGATGGGAAGGCCCCCTGCCACCACCCCGTTGGCCCCCAGCACCCCAACGCTGAAATCGGCGATGTGCATGGAGCCGCCTTTCCCCTTGCAGTACCCGGTGCGTTTCCCAAAGAGCTCGGCCATCATGCGGCGGGGATCTGCGCCCTTGGCCAGCACATGACCATGGCCTCTGTGGGTGCTGGTGATGTAGTCGTCTGCCCTGAGCACAGAGCTGACCCCCGCGGCCACGGCCTCCTCGCCTATGGACAGGTGCACGAACCCGGGGATCTTGTTGGCCGCAAAGAGCTCCTGGACCTTCGTCTCGAAGGCCCTGATGCGGCACATGGTGCGATACAGCCAGAGCATCTCCTCTGCGTTGATGGAACCCTTCATGCAGACCTCCCATTTCTCAACGAAGGACGTAGATGCCGCGGCCCATGCACTCCCTGGCTGCCTCCACCTGGGACTCCGACAGGCTGGGGTGGAGCCTGATGGCCCGGGCAAGGTCCTCCACCGTGGCCTCCAGCTCCAGGGCCAGTATCCCCTCGGAGATGAGCTCCGTGGCATGCGGTCCGACTATGTGCACACCGAGGATCTCCCCATAACGTTCCTCCGACACGATCTTCACTGCCCCTTCGGTCTCCAGGCTCATCATGGCCCGGGCGTTGACGCTGTACGGAATGGTGGCCGAGCGCACTTCGTGGCCCGCCTCCCTTGCCCGGGCCTCGCTGAGGCCCACAGAGGCCATCTGGGGAACCGTGTAGAAAGCCCGGGGGACCCTCGAGGGGTCGAAGGTCTTCTCATGGCCAATCGCGTTCTCGGCCGCCAGGAGTGCCATGGCAGAGGCCCTGTGGGAGTAAAAGGGGGGGCCTGTAACGTCTCCTGCCGCCAGGATGTGGGGCTGGGCCGAGCGGAGAAAGGGGTCCACCTTCAGGCACTCTCCCTGGGCGGAAAGCCCTGCCCTCTCTAGGGCGAGCCCTTCCAGTGCCGGGCCCCGCTTGGCGTGC
Source organism: uncultured Desulfarculaceae bacterium (assembly GCA_964583655.1). Classification (GTDB taxonomy): domain Bacteria; phylum Desulfobacterota; class Desulfocorpusculales; order Desulfocorpusculum; family Desulfocorpusculum; genus CAZOXN01. The sequence goes on from CAZOXN010000008.1 coordinate 11,952, forward strand.
AATATGAACGATGCCTCCAAGGATTTCTCCCCTCCCTTGGTCTCCACCCGCAGGCTCACGCCCCCCTTCACCTCCTCCACCGCCAATGGCTTTGTGCCAGTGAGGATGCGCATCCCCTGCTCCTTGAGGGCAGAGGAGACCCTCCTGGCCATCTCCCGGTCCTCATCGGGAAGGATCCTGGCACCTGGCACCACGAGCGTGACCTGACACCCCAGAAATAGTAGGTACTGGGCCGCCTCCAGTTCCACAGGGCCTGCACCCAAGACCAATATGGCGGATGGCACATCCCTCATCTCCAGGAGCCAGTCCGTGTTCACTATGCGCTCGGACCCCCTGGTATCCAGCCCCAGGGGGGCCCAGGAAGACCCTGTGGCGACTATGAAGCGCTCGGCTTGCAGGGTCTGACCGCCCACACGGATCCGGTCGGGCGCCTCGAATGCAGCCTGGCCCTTGACGAGCCCTACCCCGTTGGACTTGAGCACTGCCTCGGTGCCCATGCGCAGGTAGGCGACCAGGTCATCCTTTCGTGCCATGGTCTGGTCCCAGTCCAGATCCACCTCAGGAACCAGGAGCCCCAACTCCCCTGCCCTCTTGAGCCGCCAGTAGAGGTGAGCCGTCTGCATCAAGCACTTGGTGGGGATGCACCCCTTGTTCATGCAGACCCCGCCCAGCTTCTCCGCCTCGACGAGGGTGACCTTCGCCCCAAGCTGTGTTGCCCGGACTGCAGCCGCAACCCCGGCTGCCCCGCCTCCGACGACCACGAGCTCCGTCTTCGCTTGGGCCATTTTCCTCTCCCTCATCCCACGAGGAGCAGCGGGTCTTCGATGATCCCGGCCAGGCCCCCGAGGAAACGGGCTGCTGGCGCGCCGTCCAGGATCCTGTGGTCTACTGTGAGGCTGAGCACCATGCGCTTCCGGAAATCGAGCCGAGGCTCCAGGCCTTGTCTGGAGACCACGGGGACCTCCACTATCCGGCCAACTCCCAGGATCGCGCTCTCCGGCCTGTTAAGGATGGGGGTGAAGGCATCTATGCCCAGGTGGCCCAGGTTGGTGATGGTGAAGGTCCCCCCCTGGATCTCGTCGGGAAGGAGCTTTCTCGCCCTGGCCCGCTCGAAGAGGTCTAGCAAGGTCTTCTCTATCTGCAGGATGGAGAGCGTGTCGGCGTTACGAACCACGGGCACTATGAGCCCTTCTTCCAGTTCCATGGCCACACCGATGTTCACTTCACCCCACTGAACCACCCGGTCTCCAGCCAGGCCCGCGTTAACCCAGGGATGCCCTCGAAGCGCAAAGGCCACCATCTTCACCAGGATGGCGTTGTAGGAGATCCGCAGGCCCTCTTGCTCGTAGCGTGCGCAGAGGCCCTGCCTCATGCGCACGAGCCCTGTGGCATCCACCTCCCTGGCGAGGGTCATCTGGGCGGTCTCCTGGAGGCTCGTATGCATGTGCTCCGCTATCCGGCGCCTCATGGAGGAGATCGGGATCTCTCGGAGGACCCCCCTGACCGCCCTCGCGGGTGCCTCCAGGGCCTCCAGAGGTCGGCCTTCGAGGAATCGGAGCACGTCCGCCCTCACGACGCGCCCACCAGGCCCGGTCCCCCGGAGCTCGCCAAGGTCCACGCCACGCTCCCTGGCGATCCTTCGGGCCAGGGGGGATGCCTTGATCCTTGGGCCTGGAGCTGGCACAACGGCTTCGGCCCCAGGCGCGGGTCTCGGCGTGGCAGGGGGCCTCCCCAAAGGGGCGGCCGCCTCCTTGGGCTGGACCACTACCCTCTGGCTAGTGAGGATACCCACCGTGGTCCCGACCGGCAGCACCTTCCCGGCTGGCTCCAGGATCTGGAGATAGCCTGCCCCTGGGGCCTCGATCTCGTAAGTGATCTTCTCGGTCTCGATGACGAGGAGGACCTCTTTTTCCCCTATCCAATCCCCGTCGGCCTTGTTCCAACGAACTATGGTGGCCTCCTTCATGGTCATGCCCAGTTTGGGGATCTTTATCTCAATGCTCATGGTCCCTCCTCGCGGCCGGTTCCGTCTGTTCGATCCCTCACTCTCCCCCCTGAGGCCCTGAGCCCGGGGCATCTGCTGTCAGGGCGGGCCCATGTCTCATCGGAATCCCAGGACCTCCGGGACCCAAAGCACCAGGGGAGGATAGACGATGATGAGCACCAACCCCAGGAACATGGAGAAGAGGAGCCAGAGATCCCACCTGACCGTTGACTCCATGGAGGCGCCGCTGAGCCTGCAGCTGACCATGAGATTCACGGCCATGGGCGGGGTGAACTGTCCCATGGCGATGTTGTAGGTCATGAGCACCCCGAACCAGACCAGGTTCCACTCGAAGGCCTGGGCAACAGGCACGAATAGCGGCAGGAAGATGAGAAAGATGGAGATCCCGTCCAGGAACATCCCGACGATGACCAGAAACAGCATGACTATGAGGACCACCCCCAGCTCCCCGCCCCCCAGACGCACCAGCCCCTTGGCTATGGGGTCCACTATGCCCAGGGTGCTGGAGGCCCAGGCGAAGACGCTGGCCAGGCCCACCACTATTAGGATCACCGCCGAGGTCTCGGCCGACTCGACCATGAGCTCATACACGTCCCTGAGGGTCAGGCTCCTGTACACGAAGAAGCCGACGATGAGCCCGTAGATCACGGCCATGACCGCGGCCTCTGTGGGGGTGAACCACCCGGTGCGCATGCCACCCAGGATGACCACCGGGGCCATCAGGGCCCAAAAAGCCTCCTTGAAGGAGCGCCAAAAAGGAGGTTTGGGCTCCTTGGCAGACTCGGCCCCGAAGCCATGATGGAGGCTCAGGATCAAGGCAGGCACGCTCAGGGCGATGCAGGCCAGGATCCCGGGCACGATGCCAGCGGCGAAGAGCGCAGGCACTGTGGCCGAGGGCACGAGGACGCTGTAGATGATGAAGGCCACAGAGGGCGGTATCAGTATGTCCGTGGAGCCGGCGGCCGCCGTGACCGCGGCCGCGAAACCGGACGGATAGCCTGCCCTCGTCATGGCCCCTAGCATCACTCCTCCCACGGCGGCCGTGCAGGCAGGACCCGAGCCGGATATCCCCCCGATGATCATGGCCACCACTATGGTGATGACGGCAAGGGAGCCGCGGCCCTGGCCTATGATGGAGGTGGTGAAACGCAGGAGACGGGCGGCCACCCCAGAGCGGTCGAAGATGGCCCCTGCCAGCACGAACATGGGTACAGCCAGCAGAGGGTACTTCGCGATCCCCGCATACACATTGGTGGGCACGGCCATTATCCCAAGGCCGGTGACGGCGATGACGAGCGTCCCGGCAAAGCCGAGCGCTGCGGCAATGGGCACCCCGGCGAACATGAGAACGAAGAAGAGGCCGAAGAGAAGCACCGCCGGGTGCATCACCTGCCCCCCCTCACCAGTCGGATCAGGACCCCCACCGCGCGACCCAGGATGGCCATGGAGAGGAGCGGCAGCCATATGGTGTAGATCCAGGTGGGGAGGCCAAGCCCGGGTGAAGTGACCTCATAGCGATACTCGTCGTATGCCATGCGCCCGCCGAGTATCGCCAAGAGGGCAAAGGTGATCCCCACGATCACCACGGCACCGATACGCACCTGCCGGGCCAGTCCATTGGGGAGCTTGTCCACGAGGTAGGAGATGTTCAGATGCCCCCCCTTGGCCATGACGCTGGAGCCGCCAACCAAGGCCATGACCAACATTAGGAAGACCGAGAACTCCTCTGTGAAGGCGAAGGAGATGTTGGTGGCGTACCTCACCACCACATTGGAGAAGGTAATCAAGGCCAGAAGCCCGATGCAGGCAGCGGCTGCGGCCTCCTCTATCTTCAGGGGGACCCTGGTCTTGGGCCGGGAAGCCCTTTCGGGCAGCTCTATCTCCTGGGACATGACCTCCCTCCCTCAACGCCCTTGGGAAAAAGGCGAAGGCGGGCCTTGGCCCGCCACCTCGTGTCCTTTCCGCGTCTCATGGCCACCACTTGATGCAGGGCCTGCCTTCACCCTATCCGAGCTTCGGCCTCCATCGCCACCTCAGCCTCAGCCACCGCCTTCGCCTCAGCCTTGGCCTCGATCCCTTCCCCCTCACCTCTTCGCGATGGCTTGCTCAGCCTTCTTCACGAGCTCAGGCCCGATCTGCTTGGCCCACTTGTCGTAGACCTCCTTCGTGGCCTTGCGGAAGGCCTCCTTCTCCGCGCCCGTCAGTCTCACCACCTGGACCCCCAGGCCCTCTATTTGCTTGATGAGGGAGTCGTCGGGCGGGATCAACCCCTTTCTCGCCTCGGCGATCTCCTCCTTGCCTGCCTGGAGGGCTGCTTCCCGGACCGCCTTTTGGTCCTCGGGTTTCCAGCTATTCCAGACATCCTTGTTCACCACGAAGATCAAGGGATCGGCCACGTATCCCCATAGGGTCACGTTCTTCTGATTGGCCGCCTCGTGCAGCTTGGCCACGGTGAAGATGGTGAGGGGATTCTCCTGGCCATCCACTGCCCCGCTGGAGAGGGCTGGGACCGCATCGGCCCAGCTCATCTGGGTCGGGTTAGCGCCCAGGGCTGTGAAGGTGTCGAGGAACAAGGGTGAGCCCACGACGCGCATCTTCAATCCTTTGAGGTCCGCCGGGGTCTTCACGGGCCTCTTGGAGTTGGTTACCTCCCTGAAGCCGTTTTCCCCCCATGCCAAGGGTATCACGTCCTTGGACTCCAGGATCTTGAATAGCTCCTTGCCCACCTCTCCCTGGGTCAGGGCGTCGATGGCCTTGTAATCCGGCATGAGAAACGGCATGGAGAAGAGGTTCAGTTCCTTGACCTGGGGAGACCAGTTGATGGTGGAGCCGATGG
>CAZOXN010000009.1:0-16732 GCA_964583655.1 uncultured Desulfarculaceae bacterium
CGTGAGGGCCTGGATCCGTGGCTCCCAGAGGGCGGAGGTGGCTAGCTGCGCCAAGCACTTCCCAGGTCACGGCGGTGCAAGGGAGGACAGCCACGAGAGGCTCCCGGTGGACCCTTCACCCCTGTCGCTCTTGGAGGCAGTGCACTTGAGGCCATTCTCTGCGGCCATCGCCGCTGGCGTGGCGAGCATCATGGTGGGCCACGTGGCGTACGAGGCCTTGGATCCTGGCATCCCTTCCAGCCTGTCATCCAAGGTCATCAGGGGGCTCTTGAGGGAGAAGATGGCCTTCGAGGGGCTAGTCATGACGGACGATCTGGAGATGGGCGCTGTGGCCTCCAGGGCGGATCCCGTGGACGCCGCGGTCCAGGCCCTGGTGGCAGGGGCTGACATGGCCCTAGTGGCCAGGAGCTCCTCAAGCAGCCTCTCCCTGGAGGAGCTGTTGCGTGGGATCGAGGATGCGATGCACAAAGGGCAGCTTGAGAGGGGGAGGATCCGGGAGTCCCTTTCTAGGGTCCGGGGCTTCAAGAGGCGCTGGATCCCCCACCGATGGTCTCCCCCGAGCTCGCCTCCTGCCTCGCAAGTGGCAGCGCGCCTCGCCCGGAGGCTCGGGGGTCACTGAGTGGGCCGGGTCGTGTTGGGCATGGAGAGGCTCCTTGCCTCCTCGCCGCCTTGGCTCAAGGGCAAGGCGAAGGTGGGACTCCTGATCCATCCTGCCTCAGTGGACCGAGAACTCTGTCCCGTGGTGGAGAGGTTCCAGGGGGCGTTCCCCGGCAGGCTCCAGGCCCTCTTCGGGCCGCAGCACGGGCTCTGGGGGGAAAAGCAGGACAACATGGTCGAATCCCCCCACGAGGAGGTGACCCCTTGGGGGGTCCCGTGTTACAGCCTGTACGCAGAGAGCCGAGTCCCGAGCCAGGAGATGCTCTCCAGGTTGGATGTGCTCATAGTGGACCTCCAGGACGTGGGGTGCCGCGTCTACACATTCCTGGCAACGCTTCTCGGCTGCCTGGAGGCCTGTGCCGAGGCCCGAGTGCTGGTCGTGGTGACCGACCGGCCGAACCCCATCGGCGGGGTGGAGGTGGAGGGAAACCTCCTGCTGCCATCCATGACCTCGTTCGTCGGTTGCCACCCCATGCCCATGCGTCACGGGATGACCTTGGGGGAGCTCGCCATGCTCATGAAGGCGGAGAGGGGGCTGGACGTGGAGCTGGAGGTGGTCACCATGAGGGGATGGAGGAGGGGGCTCTCCTTCAGCGGGACAGGTCTCCCATGGGTGCCTCCTTCCCCGAACATCCCGACCCCCGAGACCTGCTGGGTCTACCCGGGCCAGGTCCTGCTGGAGGGGACGAACCTGTCCGAAGGGCGTGGGACCACTCGCCCGTTCGAGGTCTTCGGGGCGCCCTTCATCGATCCCTTTCTCCTGAGAGACAGGCTGCGTGAGGTGGGCCTGCCCGGGGTGGCGTTCCGGCCCCTCTATTTCGAGCCGACCTTTCACAAGTGGCACGGACAGAGGTGCGGGGGGCTGCAAATCCATGTCAAGGACCCCAAGGTCTTTCGGCCTTACCTCGTCACGCTTTGCATCCTTCACGAGGTACTTCGGGAATGGGGGGAGCAGATGGCCTGGAGAGAGCCACCGTATGAGTACGAGACACAGAGGCCCCCCTTGGACCTCCTGGCAGGGGATCCACGGGTCCGCCTTGGCCTGGAAGAGGGGGTGCACCCGTGCGAGATGGAGCAGGCCTGGAGGCCTGAGCTGGAGCTCTGGCTCCAGAGGAGGGAGAGATACCTTGCGTATCCCTGCTGAAGTCCGAAAGGTCCACCTGGTGGGGATCGGTGGGACGGCCATGGCGGCCTTGGCGGCCATGCTCCATGAACAAGGGTTGCTGGTGACTGGGTCGGATCAGGGGATATACCCACCCATGAGCGAGTTCCTGGCCCAAAGGGGGATCCCGGTAATCGAGGGTTACGGGCCCCAGAACCTGGCCACGGACCTGGACCTCGTGGTCATAGGGAACGCCCTCTCCAGGGGCAACCCGGAGGTAGAGGAGGTCTTGGAAAGGGGGCTCCCCTATCGGTCTCTTCCGGAGCTCCTCCGGGAGTGGTTCATCCAGGGCAAGAACTCCCTGGTGGTGACCGGGACCCACGGGAAGACCACCACAGCCTCCCTGCTGGCCTGGATCCTCTTCAGCGCAGGGAGGGACCCCAGCTTCATGGTAGGCGGCATGCCCAAGGGGTTCTCATCTGGGTACAGGCTCGGAGCAGGGCCTGAGGTGGTCCTGGAGGGCGATGAATACGACACCGCCTTCTTCGACAAGCGCCCCAAGTTCCTGCACTATCTGCCCAGGATCGTCACGCTGGGGGTCGTGGAGTACGATCACGCCGACATCTACCCTAGCCTGGACCACCTGATGGCTGCCTTCAGGGCCCTCCTCAGGGTAATCCCGAGGGGTGGCAGGCTCATCATCAACGGCACCGATGGCAATGCCGTCTTGCTCGGGGGGGAGGCCCCCTGCCCTGTTGTCCGCTGCACAGTGGAGCAAGGGGACGGGGAGTGGCATGCCTGCGAGGTGCGTTGGACCCAGGGCAAGACCATCTTCCGTCTGAGACACCGAGGGGAGGATCTGGGGGAGTGCACCTTGGGACTGTTGGGCCGACACAATGTCCTCAACGCCCTCTTGGCCTTGGCCGCAGCTCACGAGGCCGGGGTGCCCCTGTCCGCCTCCCTGGAAGCCATGGGGACCTTCCATGGGGTTCGGAGGCGCCTGGAATGCCTGGGGGAGATGGCAGGCGCCCTCTTCTACGATGACTTCGCCCACCATCCCACGGCCATCCGGTCGACCCTGGAGGCCCTCAGGGGACTCTACCCCTCCAGGAGGATTTGGGCGGTCTTCGAGCCTCGCAGCAACACCATGTGCCTGAGGGTCTTCCAGGGGGCGCTGCCCGAGGCCTTCGGACCCGCGGACCTGGTGGTCATAGGGGGAGTGCACCGTGCCGAAAGGATACCGCAAGAGGAGAGACTCGACCCCGAGGCCGTGGTCCAGGAGATCCGGCTCAGGGGCAGGGAGGCATGGTACCTGCCGTCGGTCCCAGACATCGTCACGCTCCTGCGAGGACGGGTCCGACCCCTTGACGTGGTCTGCATCATGAGCAACGGTGGATTCGGGGGTATCCAGTCTCTGCTCAGGGAGGCCTTCGGCGAAGGATGAGGCCCTCGTCCTGCCCGAGCTGTGGTCGAGCCCTTGCGTGGCGTTCGTTCCGGTGCGCCACTTGCAAGGCCTTCCTCACGGAGGGATTCAAGAGGGCCCAATCCATGCAGACGGCAGGGACACTACTGGTGATCACCTCGGTGGCCGCCATGGCAGGGGTCCCATGGCTCCTGGGAAGATACGGGGCCACGACCCTTGTCTTCATCCCCCTGTTCTGTTCCCTGGTGGGCTTGGGCTTCTGGATCATCGCCTCCTCCATGCGGCAGAGGGAATGGCACAGGCTGCAGGGCAAGGGTTTGGGGACGGTCCATCACTCGGAAGGTTGAAGGAGCTTCCATGAACAGAAGGCCTGGTCTTGTCGTACTCTGCGTGTGCTTGGCCCTAGGGGGAATCGGGTCAGCCTCCGGGCAGGGCCTGGGGCCTACGGTCACAAGCCTCCCAAATGGGCTCACGGTGGTGATCCAGGAGGATCATTCAGCGCCTGTGGTGGCGATCCAATATTGGATCAAGGCCGGCAGCCGCACGGAGAGCGACCGAGAGGCAGGGATCACCCACCTCATCGAACACATGATATTCAAGGGGACCCCTTCTCGGCCTGTGGGAGAGGTGGCCAGGGCCATCGAGGCCGTGGGTGGGGTCATCAACGCCTACACCAGCTTCGACTACACGGTCTATCACGTCACCATAGCCAGCCGGTACGCCCTGCTGGGCCTGGAGACCCTCACCGATGCGGTGAGGAATCCCCTTTTCGACCCATTGGAGCTAGAGCTGGAGAAGAAGGTGGTCCTGGAGGAACTTCGGAGCGGGGAGGATCGCCCGGCGGTGAGACTCCATCGCGGGCTCTTCGCCAAGGTCTACGAGGTCCACCCGTATCGCAGGCCCATCATAGGTTTTCCAGAGACCGTCTCTTCCTTCACCAGGCAGGACCTCGTGGACTACGTCAGACGCCTATACGTGCCGCGCAACGTGACCCTCATCGTCGCTGGGGATGTGGAATCCGATGCGACCCTGGCGGAGATCCGAAGGCTATTGGAAGACTGGAGCCCTTCCTCCCCGGAGGCCTCCGCCCCTGCGGTGGAGCCTGCCCAGGACAGGACGAGGACCTTGATCATGCGGGAGGAGGCCTCGGAGGCCCATCTCCTCTTGGCATTTCCCATCCCTGCCGTGACCCACGAGGACGTGCCTGCCATAGACCTCCTGGCCATGATCCTGGGCGAGGGGGAGAGCTCCCGCCTGGAGAGGATCGTGAGATCCGAGAAGGGCCTGGTATACTCCATCGGGGCCAGCTCTTATACCCCGCAGGATCCAGGGGTCTTCCTGGTCCATGCGACCCTGGACCCCCAGAGGCTCCAAGAGGCCTTGCCTGTGATCCTGGAGCAGGGGTTCCTCCTCGGGCGGGAGAGGGTGCCGCAAGGGGAACTGGAAAAGGCGCGCATAAACGTCGAGGCTGGCCTCGTGCGGGCCAAGGAGACCATGGAGGGCAAGGCTCGGGTCATGGGACAGTTCCAGCTCCTGTATGGGGACCTGCGTCAGGAGCAGGCCTATCTCCAGGCCATCCACAGAGTCACCCCAGAGGATATCGAGCGGGTGGCCCGGACTTATCTCCGGCCTGAGCGGCTCACCCTCGGCGTCTTGCTCCCTAGAGGCTCGACAGTGGAGATCTCTCCGTCGGGGCTGGAGCGTCTAACCCGAGAGGCCTTCTCTCCTCGGGCCTCTGACCTGACCAAGAAGGAGGATGCTGGCCGCACCGGGATACACAGGGAGGTCCTGGAGAACGGTTTGACCATCCTGGTGAAAGGATCTCACGACACCCCCACGGTCTCCATCCGGGCGATCTTCCTGGGTGGGACGAGGTACGAGACCCCTGCCAAGGCCGGCATCGGGGCCTTGTTCTCCCGAATGCTCACGCGCGGGACCAAGGGACGTTCAGCACAGAGGCTCGCCGGGGATGTGGAGTCCCTGGCAGGTTCACTGGAGGGATTCTCAGGACGAAACAGCCTGGGACTCAGTGCCGAGTTCCTCAGCCGCTTCTTTCCCCAGTCCATGGAACTGCTTTCCGATGTCCTCCTTCAGCCCTCTTTCGACCCCGAAGAACTGGAGAAGGAGAGGACCCTGGCCTTGGCCGAATTGAGGAGGGAGCAGGATCAGCCAAGCTCCATGGTGTTTCGCCTCTTCGCTGAGACCCTCTACCGGGTCCATCCCTACGGTCTCCGAAGGCTGGGGACAGTGGAATCGATCCGGGCCCTTGCCAGGGAGGATCTGCAGCGGATGCATCGGGAACTCGTCCAGCCGGACAACTGTGTCTTGGCCATTGTGGGAGACGTCTCCGTGGATGAGGCCCTGAGGTGGTCCAGGAGGTATCTGGGGCAGTGGAAGGGGGGCGAGTTTCGTCCCCCTCCCGTGCCACAGGAGCCCCCCCTGCGAGAGATCAGGGTGGCCACACGCCCACTGCCCAAGCAGCAGACCCACATAGTCCTGGGATTTCCTGGGACGACCCTGGACGCTGCAGACCGATTCCCTCTGGAGGTTCTGGACGCGGTCCTTTCGGGCCAAGGCGGTAGGCTCTTCAGGGAGCTTCGAGACAGGCAGGGGCTGGCATACTCGGTGACCTCCTTCTCCCAAGTCGGTCTCGACCCAGGCTATTTCGGGACCTACATCGCCACCTCGCCCGAGAACGTGGAGGCGGCGATACTGGGGCTAAAGGGCGAGTTGGAGCGGGTCACGAAGGAGGAGATCACACTGGAGGAGCTGGAGCGGGCCAAGAGATACATCATCGGGACATATGAGATAGGGCAGCAGAGCCACGCCGCACAGGCCATGACCATGGGGCTGGACGAACGATACGGTCTGGGGTTCGCCTTCGGCAAGAGGTTCGTCCGAGAGATAGAGGGGGTGAAGAGGGAGGAAGTCCTCCAGGTGGCCCGGAAGTACATCCGTAGGGATGTATATGTCCTGGCCATTGTAGGCCCGGATCCAGGGGGTTCGGGCAAGGCTCCTTGACGCCACAGCGGCTTTTTGATAGCTTGAAAAAACCCTTGAACGCGAGTATATGTGTGCTCAACGGTCTGAGAGATCCGCCTCCGTTCCTGCAGGACGCAAATCCGGGGCCGGAATCCAGTAGGTGAGGTATGGAGATGAAGAGGATTCGGACGGGGATCATCGGTGTGGGCAACTGCGCGAGCTCTCTCGTACAGGGGAGATACTATTATGGGGATCCAGAGGCGGATATCCCCGGTCTCATAACGAGGAACTTTGGCGGATACCGCGCTTGCGACATCGAGTTCGTGGCGGCCATAGACGTGGACCGCAGGAAGGTGGGCAGGGATCTCTCCGAGGCCATCTTCGCCCCACCTAATTGCACCACGGTCTTCCATCCGGGTGTACCTCGCCTGGGCGTGCCTGTCGAGATGGGCTACGTGATAGACAGCATCCCAGCCCATACCGAGCGCTTCCCTGATGGGGAACGTTTCGACCCCCTGCCCCCCGTCTACCGCAACAGGAAGGAGGCGCAGAAGGCGCTCGTGGAGATGATTCGCCATCGGGGGGTGGAGGTCTTGGTCAACTACCTGCCCGTGGGGAGCGAGAAGAACACTTACTTCTACGCCGATTGCGCCCTAGAGGCTGGCTGCGCCTTCGTCAATGCCATACCGGTGTTCGTCTCAAGGGACTACGGGGAGCGATTCCGCAAGGCAGGGTTGCCCATCCTCGGGGATGACATAAAGAGTCAGGTGGGGGCGACCATCATCCACCGTGTCCTGACGCGGCTCTTCGAGGATCGTGGCATGCCGGTGCTGAGGACTTACCAGCTCAATGTCGGAGGGAACACCGACTTTCTCAACATGCTGGACCGCAGCCGTCTCCAGAGCAAGAAACAGAGCAAGACCCAGGCCGTGACCAGCCAGATGAACGGACGCCTGGAGGACCCTAGGCTGGTCCACATCGGCCCGAGCGACTATGTCCCCTGGCTCAAGGACAACAAGCTCTGTTTTCTGCGTATAGAGGCGGAGCACTTCGGCGGCATCCCCATGCATGTGGAGGTCAGGCTCTCTGTGGAGGATTCCCCCAACTCGGCTGGCGTCATAGTGGACGCCATCCGGGCCGCCAAGGTGGCCTTGGATAGGGGGTTGTCCGGCCCCATCGAGGAGGCCAGCGCATACCTCTTCAAGTCCCCCATCAAGCAGTACGAGGACTCGGTGGCCAGGGAGATGTTGTGGCGGTTCGCCGCGCCCACCTTACACGCCGCGACCTCGGTTGCCCGCTGAGCCCCGGGTCTCGCCCCCGGATCCGACCACGTACGTGGGCAGGACTCTGCCCGCTGTCAAGGCCCTTCGGGCCTGGGGCCATGGCTGGGTTCAGGAGTTCAGTGCCTAACCCTTTCCAGTGCCCGTGGGTATTCGAAGGGCCGGGCTGGTGGATGACCTGGCGGGCGGTCCTTCCCGTGACATCTCAGGCAGATGCCTTCCTCTATGGGTGTCAGCCCGGCCTCAGCGGCGAGTCTCCTTTGGGCCTCCGGGTCCTTCCTGAACATTCCCTTGCTCATGATGGTAGGACCCTTGTAAAGGCTCCCTGGCCCGTGGCAGGCCTCGCACTGGACATCCTCCAGGATCTGCCCCTTTTCCGTGCCGGTGCAGTGGCAGACCACGCACTTGGCATCCTTCTGGCGGCCAGCTTGTAGCGGGGCGAAGGCCCTGGAGTGGGCATGGCGCTTCCAGGTCTCATACTGCCTCGGATGGCAATCCTTGCATCTCTGGTATCCCACATAAGTGGGCCCCTCGGCACGGGCAGGCCAGGAGGCGAACCCCAAGGCCGAGCAAACTGCAACCAACATGGCCAATACCCGCAAGGGACGTGTCACTTTTTCTCTCGCCTCCTGGATGGTCCGGGGCCGGATCAGCGTGTCACCCACCGTCGGATCTCTCCAGGTATCACGGGGTCTCCAGGGTTGTCAAGGATGCCCGCTGAGGCTCCTTCGTGCTGGATTGAATTGGCAAAGGTTGCGTGCTATCCTGCAGACAAAGCAGAGCCCATGGAGGGTCCCTTGGTATGTCCAGGATGCTGAGTGAAGAGGACTTGGAAGGTAGAATGGACTGTTTTGGGGAGTTCCAGGCGAGCGATGAGATATGCCTGAAGTATTGCGGGATCAATATATCTTGCGCTAGCAAGACCCGGGCAGACCAGGATCAAGAGTGGTTTGAGGAGGGATTCCTCGATCTTCCTGATGTGGAACTGGACTGAAGGAGGCTCCCCCTTCCCCATCTAGGGGCCTCCTGGTGCTCCTTTGAGACGAAGGGGGACAAATCCTGCTCCACGGCCTTCCCGAAGTCGCAGATGGGTCCGTCGCGTGTCCTTGTGTTGGCCGAGGCCGTGGCGCTACCTGATGTCGCCTGGTCTTGGATCCTCTACGGTGGAGAGGTAGTTGGGTCCAGGCAGGGGGGGAGGAATGAAACTCCCCTTTTTTGTTTCCCTTTGGGTCCTCTTGGCGGAATTGGATGAGGGCACTCCTCCAGCGGGTGAGCATGGCTCACGTGACCGCGGGGCATGAGACGCTCGGACGCATCGGTGGGGGGATCCTGGTCTTCCTCGGGGTCGGCGTGGGAGACGGGCCTGCCCAGGCGCGGGAGCTGGCGGAGAAGATCGTCCGTCTGAGGATCTTCGAGGGCCTCGACGGTCGATTCGACCTGTCTTTGCTGGACGTGAAGGGAGAGGCCTTGGTGGTCTCCCAGTTCACCCTATACGCTGACTGCCGCAAGGGCCGGCGACCTTCGTTCTCCCAAGCAGCGCCGCCTGAGACCGCGAGAAGCCTTTACCAACTCTTCCTGGAGGAGCTAGCGGCCAAGGGTGTCAAGGTCGAATCAGGGAGATTCGGAGAGCGCATGAAGGTCTCTCTGATAAACGACGGTCCTGTGACCGTGATGCTGGAGGTCCTCCCTCCCCATGGATGTTGAGATAGCTCCTTGCGAGATCTGGGTCGACGTTGACGGCTGTTGGTATTACCGGGGGGCCGAGATAGTCCACAGGGACATCGTGGAGCTCTTCTACGAACACCTGGAACAGGACGAACGGGGCCGCTATGTGATCCATTGGAGGGGCCAGCGCTGTTACATCCATGTGGAAGACACACCATTTGTGGTTCGGGAGATCAGCGCCTCCGAGGACGAGAACGACACAGCCGGGATCTTCCTGCACCTCAGCGACGGCAAGAGGGTGAAGATGGATCCGTGCTCCCTTTGGATCGGGCCCGGACATGTCCCTTACTGCCGAATCCGCAACGGGGCCTTTGTGGCGAGGTTCTCTCGGAGGGCATATTACCAGCTCGTGCGTCACGTGGAGGAGGGCCCTGAAGAGGGCGTCTTCTACCTCAGGATCGGCGAGGAGCGATACCCCATCCCCAAGGCGTCGGGTGAGACGTGAAAGAGCTGCTTTGCCTCGTGGGACTGGTATTCATGATAGAGGGGTTCCTCTATTTCCTGATCCCTCGGGGCATGAAGGGCTTGATGGAACGGATCCCTCGAATGCCGGACAGTACCCTCAGGCTGTGGGGGCTGGCCGCGATGCTGGTGGGGCTCTTCCTCGTGTATGCAGGAAGGCGTTAGATGGCCCCTCGGACTCGAGGGCGCAGCCCCTTGTCCCTTGGGGCGGGTTTGAGATCTCTCAGGACCATCACGGATCCATCGAAGGTGGGCCCGCAGTCGCCCTTGGCGGGAGATCGTCCCCCCTCGGCCGGGGCCACAAGGGGACGGGTGAGGGATTGCCGCTGGAGGGCCATGGGGATTGACTTTGGGGCGCGGATTTGCTTAAGTGCAGCAGCCGTCGGGCATGGATGTCAGGCAGTTTGACTACCATCTGCCGCGCGAGCGGATCGCCCAATTCCCTTCGGAGGAGAGGGATCAGTCGCGTCTCCTGGTGCTGGAACGTGACAGTGGGAAGGTCCATCACGTCCTGTTCCATCATCTGGTGGACTGGATGGATCCTGGGGACCTCCTGGTCTTGAACGACACCAGGGTGATCCCTGCCAGGCTGCGCGGGAGGAGGCCTTCGTGCGGCAAGGTGGAGCTCTTGCTCCTAGAGCCCTTGTCCCCGACTGGGAGCCCTATCTTCCCCACGGAAGACCCTGGGGCGTTTCGGTCCAAGACCTGGAGATGCCTGGTGCGTTGTCGGGGCAGGCTGCGCGATGGGGAAGAGGTGGAATTTGGGGAGGGGGCCCGCGGGGTGCTCCGCGGTTCCCAGGGGCATGGATGGCTGGTGGAATTCTCCGGTGTGGAGGACCTGAGGGAGCTGATGGAGCGTCTTGGAGAGACTCCCCTGCCTCCTTACATCCGTCGGCCGGCCCAGGATCTGGACCAGAGACGATATCAGACCCTTTACGCCAAGAGGGATGGATCCGTGGCAGCCCCCACTGCCGGGCTCCATTTCACGGACAGGGTCTTCGAGGGGCTGGAAGAGAAAGGCGTGCGCCGGACCTGGGTGACGCTTCAGGTGGGGGTGGGCACGTTCTCCCCGGTGAGGGTGGAACGGGTGGAGGATCACCGGATGCATCCAGAGTTCGTGGAGGTGGGGCAGGAGTGCTGCCTGGCATGGGAGGAGACGCGAAATAGTGGGGGGCGCGTGATCGCTGTAGGGACCACCACTGTCAGGGCCCTGGAGTCGGCATTGGACGATGGAGGAAGGCTGAGGCCCTTTCGGGGGCTCACATCCCTCTTCATAATCCCTGGACATCGCTTTGGCGCGGTGGACGGGTTGATCACCAACTTCCACTTGCCCAGGAGCACCTTGTTGATGATGGTCGTGGCCTTTGCGGGAAGGGATCCGGTGATGAATGCTTACAGGGAGGCCATCGAGAAGGGTTACAGGTTCTATAGCTATGGCGATGCCATGTTCATCCGTTGAGACGCCACCCATGCCCGAGTCCCTTCCATGGCCCTGCGGGGAGGGGAGTTGCCAGGTGGAGACACCTCCATCTCCAGGGCAGGTTGTTTCCTGCGGAGGGGAAGGGATCCGTTTCCAGGTCAAGAAACAAGACCGTCGCTCAGGGGGCAGGCTTGGGATACTTCACACCCCTCACGGTGATGTCCTGACCCCTGCCTTCATGCCCGTGGGGACCCAGGCCACGGTCAAAGGGCTCACCCCCGAGGAACTGAGGGGCCTCGGGGTGCAGATCGTGCTGTGCAACACCTACCACCTTCACCTCAGGCCCGGGGAAGGGGTGATCGGGGCCCTCGGTGGGTTGCACAGGTTCATGAATTGGCCCGGCCCCATCCTCACGGACAGCGGCGGATTCCAGGTCTTCAGCCTGAGCCCGTTTCGAAGGATCAGCGAGGACGGGGTCCTCTTCAGGTCCCACCTGGATGGGTCGGAGAGGTTCCTCAGCCCCGAGGAGGCCATGAGGATCCAGAGGGACCTCGGGGCGGACATCGCCATGTGCCTGGACGAGTGCATCCCGTATCCGGTGTCCCGCCCGTATGCGGAGGAGTCCACGGCTCGCACCAGCCGCTGGGCCACTCGGTGCAAGGCGGCCCTGGGAGACTCCCCGGAGATGGCCCTCTTCGGGATCGTCCAGGGAGGGACCTACAGGGACCTTCGTCGCCGGAGCGCGGAGGAGTTGGTGGGGATCGGTTTCCACGGATATGCCTTGGGGGGGCTGAGCGTGGGGGAGCCCCTGGAGGAACGGATGGTCTCGGTGCGTGAGGCCTTGGAGGTCCTCCCCATGGATTCCCCGCGTTACCTCATGGGGGTGGGTTCCCCGGAGGATCTCGTCTCCTTCGCCTTCTTGGGGGTCGATCTATTCGACTGCGTCCTTCCCACCCGGTGCGCCAGAAACGGGCTCCTCTTCACCCGTGGGGGACGGCTGGACATCCGCCACGCGGAGCACGCACGCTCCCATATGCCAGTGGACCCGGGTTGCCAGTGCTACACATGCAGGAACTACACGAGGGCCTATCTGAGGCATCTTTACCTCTCCAAGGAGATCCTGTCCGCCAGGTTGAACACCATCCACAATCTCCACTACTATATGACACTCATGATGGAGATACGCGAGGCCATAGAGGGGGGTCAGAGGCCTCGTCCAACGGAAAGGGGGGAGTGACTTGATCGATATAGCTTATGCCATGGCGCCGCCTGCGGGCCAAGGCGGTGGACAAGGGGGGGCCCTTTCGACCATCGTGATGATAGGGGCCATATTCGCCATCTTTTACTTCCTCATGATCCGACCTCAGCAGAAGAGACAGAAACAGCAGCGCGAGATGCTGGCCAGTCTCAAGAAGGGCGACACGGTGATCACCTCAGGGGGGTTGATCGGTCGCATCACAGGCCTGGGGGATTCGGTGCTGACCCTGGAGCTGGCCGAGAGGGTGCGGGTCAAGGTGCTCAGGTCAGCGGTCTCGAGCGTCTCGTCTCAGCCGCTGCTGGGGGAACCTCCCAAGAAGGGCAACCGCAAGAAGCCCAAGGAGGAGACGGAGGAGCCGCAGGAATGATGGCAAAGCCCCCCCTGAGGTCGCGGCCGATGGGCGTTCTAGGAGTGGACAGATGAAGATGGATTTGAGGTGGAGGGGTATCATAATCCTCGTGGTGATCTTGTTGTCCCTCTTCTTCCTGGGCCCTTCCCTCACCGAGAGCCTCCCCTCTTTCTGGAAGGCGCATGCCAGGAAGATCCCCCTGGGGCTGGACCTGCGTGGGGGGGCGCATCTCTTGATGCGAGTCAGGGGCGAGGATGCGGTGCGAAATTCGGTCACCAATATGGCGGCGGAGCTTCAGGAGGCCCTGGTAAAGGAGAAGATCAGGTTCTCCAGGCTCGACGCAAAGGAGAGGGCCATGGAGGTGGTCCTGCTCAAGCCAGAGCAGGAAGGGGACCTCCTGAATGTCGTGGGCAAACTCCATCCAGAGCTCAGGCGGGTCTCGGCAAACCCGGAGGATGGACGTCTCAGGGTCGTCCTCGAGCTCAGCATGGAGGAGGCCAAGAGGACCCAGGAGAACGCCGTGCGCCAGGCCCTGGAGACCATCCGTAACAGGCTCGACCCCGAGGGGGTCAAGGAACTCGACATCGTGGCCCAGGGGGAAGATCGGATCCTGATCCAGCTCCCAGGTGTGGAGGATGTGGAGCACGCCAAGGAGATGATCAAGAGGGTAGCGCTCCTGGAGTTCAAGATAGTGGATCGCGATCATTCCCTGGAGGAGGCCCTCCGGGGCAATGTCCCCCCGGAGTCCGAGCTCCTCTACCAGTCCAGGGTGGATCCCCAGACAGGGAGGAGGAGCAAGGGGGACCCGATCCTGGTGAAGAAGACGATGCCACGCCTCACAGGAGACACCCTGGACAAGGCCAGGGTGGAGATGGACCAGTATGGGATCCCACGCATAGCCATAAGCTTCAACGCCAAGGGGGCGAAGCTCTTCGATCAGATAGCCGAGGCTAATGTGGGCAAGGAGCTTGCCATCATCCTCGATGGGACAGTGTATTCCCATCCTGTGATCAAGCAACGGCATTACGGTGGCAGTGCGGTCATAGAGGGGCGCTTCACCATGGAGGAGGCCAGGGACCTCGCCGTGGTCTTGAGGGCAGGCTCCTTGCCGGCACCAGTGGAGATCGAGGAGGAGAGGACCGTGGGCCCGTCCCTGGGCCGGGACACCATCCGAGCCGGCCTCATGGCAGGCCTCTTGGGATCGGCAGCGGTCATAATCTTCATGGCCTTTTACTACGGCACGGCAGGTCTCATAGCCGACGTGGCATTGCTCCTCAACACCTTGATCCTGTTGGGGGCCATGGCGTGTCTCAAGGCCACCTTGACCCTGCCAGGGATCGCGGGGATCATCCTAGGGGTCGGCATGGCCGTGGACGCCAACGTCCTCATCTTCGAGCGGATCCGGGAGGAGCTCAGGGGCGAGAAGCCTTTCCGTTCCGCGGTGGATGCGGGATTCACGAGGGCCTTCTCGGCCATCTTCGACTCCAACCTGACGACCCTCATCGCAGCGGCCCTGCTCTTCCAGTTCGGGACAGGTCCCCTGCGCGGATTCGCGGTTACGTTGTGCATCGGGCTCGTGGCCAACCTCTTCACCGCGGTCTTCGTGAGCAGGGTCATCTTCGACTACTTGTTGCGCAGGGTCAGGAAGGTCAGCGTTGGCATCTGACCTCCTGACCTCCAAGGGACAGGGTGTATCATGGAACTGATAAGGCAGGACCTGAAGATAGACTTCCTGAAGAGAAAAGGGCTCTTCATAGGCGTCTCCATCGTGTTGATCCTCATCGGCCTGGCCTCCTTGGCCTTGCGCGGCGGGCCCAACTTCGGGCTCGACTTCGTGGGCGGGTTGCTAGTGGAAGTGAGGTTCGAGAAGACCACCAGCCCCGCGCAGATCAAGGAGGCCCTGGCAGGCAAGGATCTCGGTTCTGCCTTGGTGCAGAACGCGTGGGAATTCGGCAAAGAGGCCGGTCACGACTACATCGTCAGGTTGGACCTGAAGGCCGGCTCGCCGGAGGACATGAGCAAGCAGGTCAGAGAGGCCTTGGAGGCCCACTTCGGTGCGGAGAGGCCTCAGGTGAGGCGGGTGGAGATGGTGGGGCCCAAGGTGGGAAGGGAGCTGAGGGAAAAGGGGACCTGGGCCATGGTCTTTGCCCTCTTGGCCATCATGATCTATCTCGCCTGGAGATTCGAGTTCAAGTACTCCTTGGGCGCCATCGCGGCCCTGGTCCACGATGTCCTCATAACCCTGGGGGCGTTCTCGGTCACGGACAAGGAGATAGACCTTCCCATCATCGCGGCCTTTCTCACCATCATCGGTTACTCAGTCAACGACACCATAGTGATCTTCGACCGCGTCAGGGAGAATCTGAGGAAGTACAGGAGAAAGGACCTCTCGCAGATCATCAATCAGAGCGTCAACGAGACCTTGAGCAGGACGTTGCTGACTGCAGGGACGGTCTTCATGGCGGACTTGGCCCTGTTTCTCTTTGGGGGAGGCGTCATTCACAACTTCGCCTTCGCGTTGCTCGTGGGCATCGTAGCCGGTACCTATTCCACGGTCTTCATCGCCAGCCCTGTTGCCATCTTCTGGGAGGCGCGTTTCGGTTCCCGGGGGCGGAGGGTGGAAAAGGTGGCCTCTGCAAACTTGAAGTGAGTTGCAATCATCGGTTGGATAACTAAGAAAAACTTGACACTTTTTTCGCAATGTTCTAATCGAAAAAACGGAGATGAGACCGGAGTGCCTCGGATCTCGGATAGGAGGGTTTGGGCCTATCGTCCAGGGGGGCCCGGTCAGGTATTGGACGGAAGGGACAGGTGCACCCATTTCCATCATGGGGATGACCGCAGGCCAAGGCCGCAGGGGTCTGCCCCGCAGCCAAACAAGGGGGTACCATGGCTCGAAAGATTCTCCTGGCCGATGACAGCGTCGCGGTACAGAAGGCCGTTGAGGCGACACTGGAGCCAAGGGATTTCGAGGTCTTCTCGGTCTCGGGGGGCAAGGCAGCGATCCAGGAGGCCAGGAGGATCCATCCAGATGCCATACTCTTGGACAGCGATCTGCCGGACGTGGACGGTTACGAGCTCTGCTCCAAGCTGAAACGCGACCCGGACCTCAAGGACATCCCTGTGATCCTCATGACCTCCGACGGCGAGGGGGGGGAGGAGGCCAGGGCCCTGGAGGCCGGCGCGGATGCACACCTGTCCAAGCCTTTCCAGGGGAAGGAGCTGATGGATCGGGTCTCCTCTGTGGTGGACCTCACCGAGGCAAGCACCATCCGCATCGAGTCCGCGGACATAGATGTCCTGGACTTCGGGGACGAGCTGGAGTCCACCGACGAGTCGCTGAGGCTCGATGAACTGGACCTCGTGGACAAGGAAGGATCCTTGGAACTCACCGAGGAGATGGGACCTGAGCTGGAGGAAGGCGCTGAGATCGAGATACCAGAGGAGTTCACCCTAGAGGATGAAGGGGAGCTGGACCTGAGCATCCCCGAGGGCCCTCCTGGGACGACCAAGGGGGTCAAGACCGAGGAGATCGAGGAGGTCTCCTTCGAGGAAGAGCTGGAGGAGCTGGATCTCGGCGGGCTGGAGATGGAAGGGGCTGAGGAGGCCTCCTCCTTGGAGGAAGACCTCGGGATGACACTGAACGTGGGGCCCAGCCTTGAGGCCGGTAAGGAGCTGTTGGAGACGCAGGAAGAAGGGCCAGGGCTCGAGATCGAGGAAGAGATCTCCTTGGGAGCAGAGGAACTGACTTCAGAGATAGAGCTCGTGAGCACTGGCGAGGAAGTCGGGCTCCCCTCTGACGAATTCGAGGAAATCCTCTCGGGTGAAGGGGCGGTCCCACCACGCGGTCTGGTGGATACCGGAGAGGAGGAGGAGATCGCCCTGGAGGAGGACACCTTGGACCTCGGAATGGAGGCCCAGGAGGAACTGGCCCTGGAGGAACTGGAAGAGACCGTCCTGGAGACCCCGGAGCCCGGAGTGAGCGAGGTGGAGGAGGAAACCCCGACCCTGGACGAAGAGCCCATGGTCCTAGAGGAGGAGACCTTGGACCTCGGAATGGAGGCCGAGGAGGAC
>CAZOXN010000010.1:0-16287 GCA_964583655.1 uncultured Desulfarculaceae bacterium
GTGATCCACTGCATCCCGCCGCACAGGACAGGATGTTCGATACCTAGCATCTCGGTGATCCTGGTTGTGAACTTGCCCTTCATGCGCATGTCCCCCTTGTCAACGCCCGGCCCTCGGTCTAATCCTCAATGGTCCGAAAGTGACGGATGTCGAGGAGGTGCCCCCTCCTCTCTTCCTAGAACACGGCCTCGACCCGCATGCCCACTCTGAGCTTGGCCGGATCGGTCTCCTCCAGGAAGTGGGGAAAGGTGTTGTCTGAGCCATCCAGGGTGATGTTCGCTGAGGTGTAGGGCACAGGCCTCTGTTTGCCTGTGTCCGGATCCACGAATCCGAAACTCAGGACCGTGTAGGAATAGACTGTCCCTTTGCCGCTCAGCTCCACCAGTTCGTCCATGGGCACGAAGCACTCGCCGCAGACCCTCCTCGGAGGCACCATCACCCTGCGGCACTTGGGGCAACGGATCCCCAGGATCTTCTTGTTGTCCCTTATCTCGGCCAGGAACTTAGAGGTGTACTTCCCGGCGGACCACTCGAAGGGCTGCTCGGCCTCACCCGAGCAGATGGTGAGAAGCTCCTTCTTCCTTTCCATGGGTTTCCTCCCCCGTCGTTCATGGGCGCCCGCGGGTTGACGCCCCCAGGATGTACCATCAATCCGGCCTCTTCCTTCCCAAGGCCATGAGATCCGACCAGTAGCACCCCCCGAACCCGCTGGCCAAGGCCAGATTCACGTCAGGCACCTGTCTCTTGCCGCCCTTTCCCATGATCTGGATGGCGCACTCAGCCACCCGGATGAGACCTGTAGCCCCGATGGGATTGCTGGAGAGGACCCCTCCGGACGGGTTGATGGGGAGCTCTCCTCCCATGTCAGTGACCCCATCCCAGATGAGCCTCGGTCCCTCCCCCCACTTGCACAGACCTATGTCCTCGATCCACTGCACCCCAGCGAAGGAGGAGGGGAGGTAGAGCTCCATGACGTCGAACTCCTTGAGCGGTTCCCTGATCCCGATCTTGGCGTAGAGCGCCTTGGAGGCCTCGGCCAGCGTGACCATGGTCTCGAAGGCAGGGTCTCCTAGGAAGGTGAAGTTGTGGCGGTTGGTTGTCCCCAGTATCCAAGCCGGGGTCGAGGTGATCTTCTCTGCACAGTCCTCCGAGGCGAATACGACCGCGCAGGCGGCGTCGGTCCTGGGGCACATGTCCAGGTATTTTATGGGCCAGGAGATCATGGGGGACTTCATCACGTCCTCCACGGTTAGGTCCAGCTGGAGGTGCGCGTAAGGATTGTTCAGTGCATGCTTGCGATCCCGCACCGCCACCCTGGCTGCATCCTCCTCCCTGGCCCCAGTGGCCGCCATATAGCGAGTGGCCATCACTGCCAGGCCACCCACCGCACCCCCAAAGGTGGGACGGTCCAAGATGGGGTCGAAGGCGGTGATGATGGCCCCAGTGGTATCGGACTCGGAGTTCTTCTCCCACCCTATGGCCAGGACCTTGTCGAAGAGGCCAGAGGCCACGTGGTAATACCCGGCCATGGCCACCGTCGTCCCCGTGGTGCCGCCTGTGGTCACCTTCATTATGGGCTTCATGAAGGCCCCGGAGCCGTCCACGCTCCAGGTGTCCACGTAATTGATCCCCTCGAAGTGGTCCATGTTGCCGATGACCACAGCGTCGATCTCATCGATGGTCAGCTCCGCATCCTCCAAGGCCCGGGTCACGGCCTCGTTGATCATCTCCTGCCCGTTGACGTCTTTCCTGGCGCTCCGACCCGGGGTCTGTCCGGTCCCGACTATCGCAACGCGTTTGCCCATGCGCACCTCCTGCTCCTGACCGCAACCTGTCCGGATCCGCAACCGAGGCCGCCCCTCGACGAGAGGAGGCGGCCTCGAGCCGAGGCACCCCTATTGACCCACCACCATCACGCAATGACTCTGGCCGCACGGCCCATTTATGCCGTGGGCCAATGCGGTCCTGCAATCCGGCACCTGTCTGGCCCCAGCATCGCCTCTCACCTGGAGTGTGGCCTCGACGAGCCTGGCCAACCCTGCGACGATCACCGGGTGTGCCGAGAGGCAGCCGCCCGAGCGGTTGACGGGCAGGGGCCCGTTCCCCGCGGTGAATCCTGACTCCGTGAGCCGACCAGCAGCGCCTTCCTCGCATATGCCCAACCCCTCCAACCACATGAGTTCCATGTAACTGAAGGCGTCATAGAGCTCTATGGCCTGGAGCTCCTTCTTGGGGTCCGAGACCCCGGCCATGGAGTAGGCCTTCTGTGCGGCCTTGCGCAGGGCAGGGGAGCGGGCCAGGTCCCTGTCCCCGAGATGGTATGCGTCCGAGCAATGCCCCACCCCCTTTATCCAGACGGGCTTGCCCTTCGCCCTGCTAGCAGCTTTCTCGTTGGCCAAGATCACCGCTGCGGCCCCATCCGAGATGGGTGAGGCATCGAGCAACTTGATGGGGTCCGAGAGGACCCTGGATTCCAGGACATCCCGCACAGTGATCTCCATGGGGAGCTGCGCGTGCGGGTTGTCCATGGCATTCCTATGGTTCTTCACGGATACAAGGGCACACTGCTCCTCGCTGATCCCGAACCTCTCCATGTACGCCCTGGCTTGCATGGCGGCCGAGGTTATGGCATCCAACCCGAGGGCCCGCGCGTAGATGGGATCGAACATGGCATTGGTGATCAGGTTCATGCGGCTCTGGGAGCACTTGTTGTGCGCCACCACCAGGGTCGTGGAGAAAGACCCGGACAGGATCCTCATGGCCCCGTAAAAGGCCCCGAAGAGACCATCCCCCTCCACGGTCGAGATATCCTTGTGTCGGGAGCCGCAGGCGTCCTGGACGGCCATGCTCGAAATGGTCCGGCCGTCCCAGAAGTCATTAGAGACGGTGACGACATTCTCTATGTCCTGGATGTTGAGACCGGCGTCCTCCAGTGCCTTGACCGTGACCTCATAGACCATGTCCGAGAAGGTCTCGCCCCTCTTGCTCCTCTCGTAGTTGGTCTGTCCAACACCTACTATGGCCACTCTCTCCATTTCTCCCCTCCAGCCAACCCCCTCTAAAGCAACCCCTCTTCACCCCGATGTCCGAGGTCAAAGGGCCTGCCGCCTAAAGTTGGAGGCAAGTCCCTTAAGCTAGATCGGCTTGAAATACATTATGTCCAGGATCTCTCCCCTTCGTTCCTCCCGGAAGACGGCCTCCACCCTGATACCGGTACGGAGGTCCCCCTCATGAAACTCGCCCAAGAGGTGGGCCAGCCCGGTCGTAGCCCCATCCAGCAGGACGATCCCGTATGCGAACGGATGAGGCAGAGGGTGTATCGACTCCCGGTACCTCGGGACCGTGTAGGTGAGCAATGTCCCTTGACTGCCCAGCTCCCTCCACTCCATCTCGGCGTTGAAACAGCGTCCGCACACCTTGCGCGGCGGTACGAACACCATGTCGCACCTGCCGCAGAATGTCCCGAGGATCTTCCTCTCGTCCCTGAGGGCGATCAAGAAGCGACTCCCTGTCTCACCCACAGACCATTCATAGGGGACCTTGATGCGTCCCGAATACACTATGTCCTCGGTCTGTTCTATCCAGTGGGCCATTTTCAGCTCCTCCTTGTCACCTAGACCCTCTCCTTGAATTCCTCACCCAGGAGCCCCTCCGGCCTGATCAGCAGGACCAGGATGATGATGATAAACGCCATGGTGTTCTTGAAGGCCACGGAGATGTAACCACCGGCCAAGCCCTCCGCGACCCCCAAGATGAGCCCTCCCAGGATGGCCCCAGGGAGGCTGTTGAGCCCTCCCAGGATGGCCCCGGTGAAGCCCTTGAGAAAGGGCTCCAGCATGAAAAAAGGGTCCAGAAGCAGGACAGGGGCCAGGAAGAGACCGGCCAGTACCCCTGACAAAGCCGCCACCCCCCAGCTGAAGGCCAGGACCCGTCGGGTGGGGATCCCGAGGGTCTGAGCCGCCTGCAGGTTCTCGGATGTGGCCCGCATGGCCAGCCCCAGGGAGGTCCTCTGTATGAGGAGGTAGAGGCAGAGGCTCCCAGCAACCCCCACCCCTATGGTCCCCAGGCTGAGTTCGCTGATCACCAGCCCACCCATCTTCAGGACCCTGGAATCGGACAGGGGGAAGGGGAAGGACTGAGGTTCGGTCCCCCAAATGCGGGCCACAACCCCTTGGATGATGAGGCTCAGCCCCAGGGTGAGGATGATCTGCCCCATGGGGCTCGCCTCCCTGCGTTGGGCTGGGACCAGGATAGAGAAATAGAAGGCCATGGCCAAGATGCTCCCGAAGAGGAGTGCCGAGACCGCGGCCAGTCCAAAGGGGAGACTCACCCCGATCAGGGTCAAGGCGAAGAAGGTCCCTGCGGAGGCCATGTCTCCATGACTGAAGTTCAGGATCCTAGTGGACCGGTAGATCAGGGAGAGCCCCATCGCCACCAAGGCGTACAGGCTCCCCACTGATAGGCCGGAGATGATGTACTGGAGGAGACGTTCCATTGGTCCATCCCGTTACCATACAGTCACATGAGCTGTCAAGAAGGCCAAATCGTGGTTTCCCATGTCACCTGAAAGGCCAATTCCTCATGTAGAATCTCATCTTGAGCCACCTCCCGGAGAGCCCCAGCGGCTCGAAGATCAGGACGATAAAGACCGTGACCCCGAAGACCACAGGGATGAACTCCTTGTACGCGCTGAAGATCTGTGGTATGAGGATGACGAAGGCGGCCCCGAAGATGGAGCCCTCCACAGAGGCCAACCCTCCGACCGTGACCGCCACCAGGAGATTGATGGCCTCCGCATACGTGAACATGTTCGGCTCAAGGTACCCCATCAGTTGGGCATAAAGGGCCCCCTGAATGCCGGTGTAAAAGGAGCTTATGGCGAAGGAGGCCAGCTTGTACCTCGTGAGGTTTACCCCCATGGACTCAGCCGCGATATCGTTGTCACGAATGGCCACAAAGGCCCGGCCCATGTACGAAGCCACCAGGTTGTAACTGGCCAAGGTGAAGAGCAGGGCCAGGACGAAATGGATGTAATAGATGGCTATGTGCTTAGGGATCCCTATATTGGGGGCCAACTTGGGGACCGTGAGCCCCATTCGCCCCCCAGAGATCACCTCGGAGTTGGCGAAGATCTGGTAGACCGCGATGCCGAATCCCAGGGTAACTACGGCGAGATAAGGTCCCTTCAGACGTAAAGAGGGGAAGCCCACAGGGATGCCGAAGATGGCCGCGGCCAGTCCCCCTCCCAGGAGGGAGAGCGGCACTGGCACTCCAGCCCTCACCAGATGGGCGAAGGAGTATGCACCCACGGCCAGGAAACCCGCCTGCCCGAAGGAGACCTGGCCCGTGTAACCAATGAGCAGGTTCTGTCCCATGGTGCCTATGGCGTAAATCGCTATGAGCGTGGCGAGGTATGTCAGGTAGTGCGGCGCCACCCATGGCAGGAAGATCAAGCCGACGATCAGGAGGCCCACCCAGATGCGGGTCCAAGGCTTTCGAATCAGCCGGAGCTCGTCGCGGTAACTCTCGATGAGGTCCATGGTCCCTCGCCTCGTCCTTCAACCCTTGTACAAGGACTCGATCAAACTGGAGTACCGTTTCTCCAGGTTCCTCCTCTTCACCTTCTTGGTAGGGGTCACGTCACCATCCTCCTCGTAGAACCGCCTGGGAAGCAGGGCGAATCTCTTGATGGTCTCCACCTGGGAGACGGTCTTGTTGACCTTGGAAATCTCCTGGTCGATGAGCTTCACGACCTCCTCGTTCTGAGTGAGGTCCGTGAAGGTGGTAAATGGGATCCTGTGGTCCTGAGCATACTTGGTGACATTGTCCTCGTCTATCAAGATGAGGGCGACCAAGAACTTGCGTCCCTCCCCTATGACCACCGCGTCCTGTATGTAAGGGCTGAACTTGAGTTTGTTCTCTATATAGGCCGGGGTGATGTTCTTCCCGCCCGCGGTTATGATGATGTCTTTCTTCCGATCCATGATCTTGAGGAACCCGTCTTCCAGGGCGCCCACATCGCCTGTATGTAACCAACCATCGATCATGGTGGCGGCGGTCAGTTCCGGGTCCTTGAAGTAACCTTTGAACACGGTGGGCCCCCTGACCAAGATCTCGCCGTCATCGGCGATTTTGACCTCCAAACCGGGCACGACCTCCCCAACGGTGCCCCACCGGTACCTGTCCACCTTCTGCATGGAGATGACACCCGTCGACTCTGTCTGGCCATAGCCCTCGCGCAGGGGGATGCCGAGGGCGTTGTAGTACTCGAAGAGCTCGGGGGAGGCTGGCGCTGCGGCGCACACCCCCAAACGGATGCGGTCGAATCCTAGTTGCCGCTTGAGCGGATAGAATACCCCCCAATAGAACGGCCAGTAGAGCATGGACCAAATGAGGCGGTCCCTGGAACCTTGTCCTGTCTTGATGTAGCGCAGCCCTATCTTCATGGCCGTCCTGTATAGGAGCCTCTTGAGGGGAGTGGAGTCGTCCATCTTCATGTCGATGGTGGATGCGAACTTCTCCCATATCCTGGGGACGCTCGCGAACATGGTCGGGGAGATCTCCCTCAGGTTTATGGGCAGGGTGTCGAGGCTCTCCACGAAGTTGACGGTCGCCCCCACTGCGATGGCCATGCACACTGAATTGAGGTTCTCGTATATATGTGCCAGGGGGAGATAGGAGATGATCTCATCGGTCTCGTACGCGGGATTGAAGGCCAAGAAGGAGTCGGTGATGAGCATGATGTTCCTGTGGGTGAGCATGGCCCCCTTTGGGGGGCCAGTGGTCCCCGAGGTGTAGATGATCATGGCGGTATCGTCGGGTCTCAAGGCGGCCATCCTCTCTTCCACGCAGCGGGGATGGACCTCCAGGTGCTCCCTGGCCTGCTTCATGAAGTCCTGGAAAAAGATGATCTTCGGGTGGGAGAAGCCCCAGAGCCCCTTGGGATCCCATACGACCACCTGCCTGAGATCCACCTCGGGCAATATCTGCAGCACCTTGTCTACCTGCTCCTCGTTCTCCACAAAGAGGACCTTGGACTCGGAGTGCCCAAGCACGTAGGTGAGCTGCTCTGGGGCTGAGGTGGGATAGATCCCGCAGGTGGCCCCACCTGCGGCCATGGCCCCCAGGTGGCAATAGAGCCATTCCGGCCGGTTGTCCCCGAGCACTGCCACGAACTCACCCGGAGAGACGCCCAGGGAGAGGAGTCCCGCGGCCACCTCCTTGACCCTCTGGCCGTAGTCCCGCCAAGAGATCTTATGCCAGATCCCGTACTCCTTGTGCCTCAGGGCCAATCGATCCCCAAACCTCTCCACCTGCCCGAAGAACAAGGAAGGCAAGGTCGCGGCCTGCCTTTCCATCACCACCTCCTCCGTTTCTTGTACAGGCGCCACCCCTTGGGCGATACGGCAGCCCCGCCCACCCCTAAGTAGAGTTCCTGGACGTCCTCGTTTTGGGCCAGGTCCTTGGAGGTCCCCTCCAGGACGATCCGGCCTGCCTCGAGGATATAGCCGTAATGGGCTATGCCAAGGGCCAGCCTCGCGTTCTGCTCCACGAGGAGAAGGGTCGTGCCCTTGTCGCTGATCCGGAGGAGGGCATCATAGACGTGGCGGGCCAGTCTCGGGGCAAGACCCAGCGATGGCTCGTCGAGCATGAGCAGCAGCGGCCTCCTGAGCATGGCCCTGGCGATGGCGAGCATCTGTTGCTCCCCTCCTGAGAGGGTCTCTGCCTGCTGTCTGCTGCGCTCCCGCAGGATGGGAAAGAGGCAGTGTACGAACTCCATGTCTTCCCTGATGTTCTCATCCCTCCTGCCCCACAGGCCCAGTGCCAGGTTCTCCTCCACCTTGAGTTCCCGGAAGAGCCCGCGGTCCTCGGGCACATAGACCACCCCCAAGGAGGAGATCTTCTCTGGGGCTAGCCTCTGGATCATCTTGCCCCGCAGCTCGATGATCCCCTTCTTGGGCTGATCCTTGAGGAGCCCGGCGATGGTCTTGAGGAGCGTTGTCTTGCCAGCGCCGTTGGGGCCGAGTATGGCGAAGATCTCCTTCTCCTTGAGCTCCAAGGAGATGCCGCGAAGGGCATAGATCCTGTCGAAGTAGAGCGTCTCTATACTGGATATCCTCAATAGGGGACTTTTCTCAACCATCGGATCACATCACTCGTTAACCGTCCCGGACAGGGTCCTCGGAAGCAGGCCAGATCCATGATCCATGAGACCGCTGGATTCCGGTGCCTGCCCCGGGGGGCGATCCAGGGCCCGCCGTGGCATCTCCTGCCCCCTCACGAGGGTGTCTCTCATGGGGCCTATGGTGATACTGCCATTCACAAGAACCAGTGTCACCCATCTCCCAGGTAGGCCCTCACGACCTCTGGATGGGATTGGACCTCGGCCGGGGGGCCCTCCGCTATCTTCCTCCCATAGTCCAGGGCCAACATTCGATCGGCGACCCGAGAGGCGATCCTCAGATCGTGCTCCACCAAGAGGATCGTCACCTTGAACCGTCCCCTGATCTCCTCGATGCGGTACGCGGCCTCGTCCTTCTCCTCCGAGGTCAGCCCGGAGATGGGTTCATCGAGGAGCAGGAGCTTGGGCTCCAGGGCCAGGGCCCTGCCCATCTCCACCTTCTTCTGTATGCCGTACGGACAATCGGCCACCAGGGACTTCCTGTAAGGGTGCAGGTCCAGGAAATCGATTATCTCCTCCACCACTTCCCGATGTCGAATCTCCTCCTTCTTCAGCCTGAGGAAGGCTTCGACAGGGTTCTTCCTGAAGTGGATGTGTCTGCCCAGGAGCAGGTTGTCGAGGACGGTCATGTGCATGAAGAGGCGAAGGTTCTGGAAGGTGCGGGCGATGCCCTCCCTGGCTATGACGTCAGGGGAGAGGCCCAGCAAATTCCTCCCCTGGAAGACGACTCGGCCTTGATCCGGGCGATACAGGCCGGAAACGCAGTTGAACATGGTGGTCTTGCCCGAGCCGTTGGGCCCGATGACGGTGAGGATCTCCCCGGCCTCGACTTGGAAGTCCAGCCCGGCCAGGGCCAATATCCCTCCGAAACTGATGCTCAGGCCTTCCACCTGGAAAAGAGACATGATCGCCTATCCCTGTTGGACGGCATCAAGAAGGGCGCAGCGAGGGGCGTATCCCCACACGACCGACACCCAGCGCCAGCGCAACGCCCTCCGAGGCGTACGGCATCGCTGCCTCGGTGCTGGGGCATACGCAAGATCTGTGCCCGGAACCCCGTGCGAAGACCGTAACGAATTCAATTGCTTGGAGATGAGTGGGCATGGCCCACTGTTCGGCCGCACAGGATGTTGCGCCATCGCCTCAAATGTTGCGCCTGCCCCTCACGGACGCCTGGGGGGCCATCCCAATCATCTCCTTGCCTTTGCGCCATGCGCGGGGGTGCCAGCGGTGGCTGTGGGCGCCCTAGAACCTCGGCTTGTAGAGCACGTAGTCGGTGACCGGGAGGTATTTCCCCTTCTCAGCCCTCTGGATGCGGGAGCCGTTCACCCCGTGACGGCGGTCAGGCCCGTATGTGACAGGGGCGCCCATCCCCTCTGGTCTCCATTCCTTGATGGACTCCATGGCGCGGATGAATCCCTCCACGGTCAGGGCCCTTCCAGCCCTCTGGAGCCCCTCCACTACGTAGATCATCCAAAGGGCGCCATAACATCCCAGGAACTCCTTGCCGGCGATTTTCGGATCGAAGTTCTTGATGATCTCCACCACCCTGTCGGCTGCGGGGTCCACACCTGGGATCGCGCTGCTCGCCGAGCCTCCCACGTACACCCCCTCCCAGAGCTGCCCGGCGATCTGGAACATCACTGGGTCTCCCAGGTTGGCGGTGGCCACGATCTTCGGTCTATAACCGATCTTCGCTATCCCTTTGAGGATCAGCCCTGCGTGCACCATGGTGGGATACAGGATCAAGGTGTCAGCCCCGGACTCCTTGAGCTTGAGGGCGTGGGTATCAAGGGCCCGGTCCGTGACCTCGTACGGCACAGCCGCCACCATCTGAGCCGCGCCGGAGAGCTTGGAAAGGGCCGTCTTCATCCCCTCCAGCCCTTGCTTCCCATAGTCGTCGTTCTGGTAGAAGATGGCCAGTTTCTTGGCCCCCAGTTGCCCCACGGCGTAGTTGGTCAAGAACTCCCCCTCGTCCTCGTAATCCGTCCAAGAGCTGAACACGTAGCGCAGCTTGTCCTTGGGAAGGGCCTCCCAAGTCCTGTTGCCACCGCAAGGGAAGACCAACGGTATCTTGTTCTCCGCGAAGAAGTCCTTGCTGGCGCTTATCACCGCAGTGCCCAGAAGGCCGACCACCGCGAACACCTGCCCCTTCATCTCCTGGAGGTTGGCCATGGCCCTGGCTGGGTTGTAGGCGTCGTCCCTCAATAGGACCTTGATCTTGCGACCGTGGACCCCACCCCTTTCGTTGACGAAGGCGGCCCAGGCGTTTAGCCCCAGCGTGGTGACCCCCCACTGGGCCGCAGGGCCCGAAAGGGGCGATGTGCAGCCTACCACCACCTCCTTGTCGGTGACCCCTGGGGTCTGCTGGGCGCCGCCCACTGCAGGAAGAGCGGCCAACAGCACCAACACGAGTACCGCTAACCAAGCCTTGCCTCTCATCGTCGTCCCCTCCCTTATCAAACAGGCGTTGACACGTCACAGGGGCCATGAGCTCGCCCCTGACTCCACGCCGGACCCGCAGAAGGAGAGTTGCTGGGGTCAGTGGGATTACCGGCATTCGATGCGGTGAGGCCCCGCTGGTTGGGGATCCTGCGAGAGCATGAGAAGGCCAAGATGGATCTCCTAGAGAGCGGCCATAGTATGGCGCCTTCCCATAGGGAATCAGTCACGGCGGCCCCAGGTCAACTCGCTGCTCACCCCGGCCCCTGTCGGGTTGTCTGACCTGAATGCCAGGCACACTCTAATCGACGGGATCGGTGCTGTCCAGCGTTTTCCGGTCCTCTTGGTAATCGCAGTCGCGTTGGGGGGGGCTTTGTCCTCGAGTCCCGAGGGGCGAGCTGCGGGGACCTGTCGAGGGCAAGGGGCAGGCCAGGCCTTTCAGGGCCGAGAGGGGGGTTGAAACATTTTCCGGGAAGCGACCAATCGCTTCCCAAGGGCAATTCCAGGCCGTTCCCTCTGCCCCTGAAAATGACTCATTCTCGAGTTAATTCTGGGTTGACCTCTGGAGCCAAGGGGTCCAATCTACTGGTGATGGACTGCTATAGACCTATCCCGCGGGCACTGTGGAATGTACAAGCCTTGGGTCAAGGAGTAATCTCAGGATAAAGGGAGCGCTCCTTGCCTCGAGACGGACGAGCGATTTCCCTCTGGGCAGGACAAAGAGGAGGCAGGTAGCCCCAAGCCTCTGGTAATGCCTTTCTGGAACCACCGAAGAGAAGAAAGCGGGGCGTTTGGCCCTGCAAACTCGTCAATCGGAGGTGGAAGATGTGGGATCCTTCCAAGTGTGACCTGTGTGGAGACTGCCTGGTGAGGTGTCGCTATGTCGACTACGACAGGGAGAGGGCTGTGGCAGAGATCAGGCTGCTCATGGAGGGAAAGGAGGCTGACATACTGCGGCGATGCATCACCTGCATCGCCTGCAATGATTACTGCCCGACCGGAGCCGACCCTTCCAATCTCATCTTCAAGATGCAAGAAAGCACGCGCGCATCCCCCATAGTTGCCGCTGCGGCGCCGTTGCTCGATCATATCGCCAAGGGCCTCGAGGGCCGCGGAGAGCCACGCACTCTGATACCGGGCGACCCTGAAAGACCAGCCCTCTCACTGGACGGTTTCGAACTCAGGCAAATCCCCGAAGGCACCCTCGACAGCGTGCTCTTCAAGGGGATGACCGTGGTCAGGGGAGGGGAATACACGTCGCTGGTGGGTTGCGTCCATATGGGCGGCGAGAGCTTCGCCGATAAGTATGCCCAAAGGGTCATCGCTAATCTCGCCGGTTTGGGCAAGAAGATCGTATACTTTCACAACGAAGGGTATATCCTGGCGCACCTGAAGGCCAAGGAGTGCGGTGTCACTGTGCCCTTTGCCTACATGCACCTGTTCGAGTATCTCCGAGATCACCTGAGGGAGCATTGGAACGGCGTCGCCAAGCTGGGCAAGAGGGTGGCCTACCAGGCGAACTGCGCCACCCGATGGCTGCCAGAGCAAGATGGCTTTGTGGATGAGATCTTTGAGATGATTGGGGTCCATCGACCTCCCAGGAAACATGAGCGCGTGAATGCCCTCTGCTGCACCGCGCCGATCATCAACACGAACAGGGAGCTGGCCGTGAAGATTCAGGAGGAGAATGTCAGAGACGCCATCGAATGCGGTGCTGATGCGCTGGTCACCATCTGCCCCATATGCGACCGGGTGCTGCAACGCCCAACTTCGCAGCATGGCTTGCCCAAGATCTTCATCACGGACCTGTGTCGCATCGCCTTGGGTGAGAAGGCGTGGCCCCAAGCATGAGAAGAAATCGGCCTCGGAGTGGACGGATCATGATGGGAGGAAGGCTATGTACACGCTGAAACACGATAGGGAGGTATGTGCCTCTTGCCCCTCGCCCGACTGCCTGCTCAAATGCCAGTATATGGACCTGAATCATGAGCAGGCTCACGAAGAGATGATGAGAGTGGTGAGGGGAGAGGACTCAGTGGTTCTTCATGGGTGCATGACCTGCTATGCATGCGAAGAATATTGCTGGAGAGGCAATCACCCCTACTATCTCATCTGCGAGCGCCGGGAGGAAAAGGGCATCTTGACTGCTGCTAGGCCCATCACCCAGCAGTGGATCAATCTGACTACCATGCAGGGCAAGTTCATGGCCGGGGAAGTCAGGGAAACGGCCATGTCGTGTTGTTTCATACCGGAACTGGGCCGACTGGGCAGCGGGAAGCTGTTCCGGGACATCAACCCCGCCTTTGTTCTAGGGGCCGAGTTCATGTGCCCGGCAGTCCACACACACTTTGCCAAGATGTCGGTGGTCAGGGAACGCCTCCCCATCGTCCTGGAGAACCTTCGGAAACGGAATGCGAAACGGGTCGTCTGCCTGCACGACGAGTGCTATGCCACATTCCGCTCCATCGCCCCTGCGTACGGAATGAAGGTGCCCTTCGAGCCCGTTCACTACATGGACTACCTTGTCCAGAAGCTGGACGAGATGAAAGACAGCATCCGGCCCCTTGGCGTCACAGCCGTGTACCAGCGCCCCTGCTCCAACCGGTTGATCCCGGAAAAACTCCCACTAGTGACGGCCATTCTGGACCGAATCGGTGTCAGGCTGAAGGAACGGGAATACCAGGGCGAGAACTCCCTTTGCTGCGGGGAGATCCTGCGGGCGGTATCGGGCTACAGGCTGGCAGACGACATGCAGCGTCGAAATGTGGACGACATGGCGGCGAGCGGGGCCGAATACTGCGTCTTCAATTGTCCTTTCTGTCAGGCCACGCTGTCGGAGAAGGTAACGAAGGCTGGGTTGAAGCCGGTTCACATCATCGACCTCTGCGAGATGGCCGTCGGCCGAGAACAGGGAGGTCTACCGAAATGAGCGACATACTGAAGTCACTGAGGGATATCGTCGGAGAAAAAGGAGTTTCGAACCACCCTGAGGAACTGTGGTTTTACGCCAGAGACCCTGGAGTGCTCGAGCCCCAAACCCCGGACTTCGTGGTCGCCCCGCGGACGGTTCAGGAGGTTCAGGAATTGGTCAGGCTCGCCAACAGAGAGCGGATCCCCATTGTCCCCATGGGGAACGGCATGGCCCTGACCGGTCTCGTGCGGCCGCTCAAGGGCGGGATCGTAGTGGACATGAAGCGCATGAACAGTATCCTCGAGGTCAACGAGAGGGGAAGATACGTGGTGGTCGAGGGCGGGGTCTCCCAGGGGCAGCTCAAGGCCTACCTCGCGGACCGATACCCGAGCCTCAGGCACAGCATTCCGGACGCGCCCCCCACGACCACTATCGCTGCCAATGTGGCGCTTCATGGTCAGGGCCGTCTGAGCCAGCAGTACGGGTTCAATTCCGACATGGTCACCGGGCTCGAGGTGGTCCTGCCCACCGGAGAGCTGTGCAAGATCGGCTCCTGCGCCATGGTGCCCTACTGGTTCTCCAAGGGGCCGACCCTGCCGGACCTCTCCGGTCTTTTTCTCGGGTGGCTGGGGACCACGGGTATCTTTACCAAGGTGGGATTGCGGCTGTTCCCCAACAAGAAGATCCGAGATGTGGAGATCTTTGTGACCGACCGGGTCGAACTGGTGGAGGACATCATTTACCGATTGACGCATACGGAAATGGTTGAAGACCTCAATGTCTGGTTTCAGCCCAAGCCCCTCATGTTCAAGGATAACTACCACATCACCATTTACTTCACCGGCGACACCGAGGAAGAGGTGGATTTCAAGCGCAAGATGATCTGGGATGCGCTTCAGGTGCACATGGATACCAAGGATGGCGGGTTCATGGGGATCGGCCCCATGAAGGCAGTTCTCATGGAGCAGCCCCAGAGGAGCATCGCCGCGTTTGCGGACGTGCCCAAGGGCGGCGGCTTCGAGTACTCCGGCCCCATAGCGATGGTAGAGAAGTTTCCTTTGTTCACGGCCAAGTTCCTTGAACTGGCGGCCAAATACAACTTGATCTACGCTGGGACCGCCAGGATCATCTCGGGCGGGCATGCCATGATGTTCGGCATGTCTTTCGCATTCAACCGGGCGGACAAGACGATGATGGCCAAGGTCAAGGATGCCCTGGACGAGGTCAGCGAGTTCGCCATGGAGCAGGGCGGGATTCCCTGGAAGCCGAACGTCTCTGAACAGCAGATGGCCATGAAGATGATGAATCCAAACACCCTCAAGATCATGAAGATGATCAAGGAAAACCTGGATCCTAACGGGATCATGAACCCCGGCAACTGGGAGGTCAAGTGATGGGACCGACTCACGTCTTGGAACACGGGGACCTCGTTCATCGCTGCTTCCGTTGCGGGTACTGCAAGTTCCCGACGGATTATGTCGACTTCAACTGCCCTTCGTACAAGGCCGCACGTTTCGACACATTCTCGGGCGGCGGCAGGATGTGGCTCATCTGGGCCTGGCTGAACGATGAGATCAAGACGAGCCCCCGTTTCGCGCAGATCCTGTATTCCTGCGTGGCCTGCGGCAACTGCACCGAACAGTGCGTGTACCCTGGATTCAAGGATCACCTCCTCGACATCTTCGAGGAGGCCAAAGCGGAGGTTGTGCTGGAGGGCCTGATCCCTCCTGCTGTCAGGGACTATTTCAAGGCCATTGCCGTCCACGGCAATCCGTACAGACTGCATCGGGAGGAAAGAGGTAAGTGGGCGGAGGAGGCTGGGGTCCCGGACTATACGGACCAGGAATACCTCTTCTACGCTGGCTGTGTCGGATCCTATGACGAGGTTGGTGTAAAGATGGCACGAGCCGTGGGTACTCTGCTCAAGGATGCGGGAGTGTCCCTCGGGGTCCTTGGGAGCCGGGAAAACTGCGATGGAAACGAGGTCAAGACCCTGGGTGAAACGGGGCTGTTTGAAAGACTGGCCAAGGAAAACATACGCCTGTTCAACGGACTGGGGGTCAAGAAGGTCATCACCCTGGACCCCCATGCCATGAATACCTTCAAGAAGGATTACCCTAAACTCGGGGGCAAGTATCAGGTATTTCACTACACCGAAATCATGGACCGCCTGGTGCGCAGCGGCAGGTTCACGCCAGCCAAGACCCAGGTGAAGGTGACCTATCACGATCCCTGCTACCTGGGTAGGCACAACCATGTGTATGAGCCGCCGCGATCGGTCCTCCAGAGCATCCCTGGACTGCAACTGGTCGAGATGAGGCGGAACCGGGTCAACGCCTTTTGCTGCGGAGGCGGGGGCGGGAATTTCTTCACGGACATGAATGGTCCCGGCGAGGACAGCCCAGCCAGGGTTCGCATCCGGGAGGCCCTTGACACCGGCGCCTCCGTGGTAGCGGTGGCCTGTCCGCAGTGTGCAAAGATGCTGACCGATGCCGTCAAGGACGAATCTCTGGGGGACAGGCTTCAAGTGAAGGATATCGCTGAGATCGCGCTCGGGTTTTCTGGATGACTTCCTGGGGATCATCCCCTCCCGCAGGTTTTTGGGTTGTCCGGGCGGGAGTCAACCCCGCCCCTCGTATCGACGCAGGGGCCGGATCATCGTCTTTGACCCCTTGACGGTAAGTGATCACGGGGCGGCGGCGTTTCTCGGAGCGGCTTGGCGGAGGCGCTTTGATTTTACAGGATTTGGACC
>CAZOXN010000011.1:0-16075 GCA_964583655.1 uncultured Desulfarculaceae bacterium
CCCAACACATATCGTACGGGACCACTATGGAGTCGAAGCCCATGAGCTTGCTGGACCAGATTGCCGACTGGGCGAGCCGGTTGGCATCGGTGTGCACCTGAGCGAAGTGGTAACCCAGTTTCTTGATGGCTGGCATCACCACCATCCCCATGCCGCTGAAGAACGGCATGGTGTCCAATGGTTCCCTCCTGAAGAGCCTCATGATTCTCTCTTTGGGCGTGAACTCGGTCATGAAGATGCTCCTTTCTTCTCTTTGTGTTCTGGACAAGACGTCCCCAACCGCATAGAGACCTGTCAGGCCATCTCCCTGCACGGCAACCCCAGGGAGGGCCACTTCTACCGGCCATCCTGCATGGCAAGGTCATTGCCCTCGGGCCCCAGTCACCTGACCCATGCCAGGGCGTCCCAATAGGCACAGCATCGCATTAATACCCGGATCCCCCTCCCCCGGGGAATCGTCCAGAGGATGATTTTCCCGTCAAATAAAGATGATTTTTCCTCTTCCTGTTCTTCAGACGGCCACCGTGGCCACGTAGTAGCAACGAAGGCAGCGCTCCGCCTCGGCCACGGCATCTTGCATGGAAAGGGCCCCCTCCACCTCCGCAAAGGTGCCTTTGCGGCTCTCGGGTGACAACTTCACTGGATCCATCCGCTCCCGGCATTCCACCTTGGAGATCTTCTCATTGGGGTCGTGCACACCGAGGAGCCCGAAGAGTCTGTAAAAATGTGGCTCCCCCAGCTCTTCGAGGGGAAGGCCGTTGATGAGGCGATCGATGCTCTCAGCGGCCCGCCTCCCCCCGGCGCAGGCGGTGATCAAGGCATCCGGCCCGGTCTCGCAGTCCCCGGCCGCAAAGAGCTTTGGGCGGCTCGTCTGTTTGGTGACCTCGTCCACCAGGATGGTATTCCACTCGCTCGTCCCAAGCCCGTCCACGCCTTCCAAGGCCGAGATGTCCACCCCCTGCCCAATGGCGGTCACCACGGTATCGCATTCGAGGGTGAACTCCGAGCCTGGTATCGGCACAGGCCTGGGCCTCCCGGTCTCATCTGGCTCTCCCAGCTCCATGCGGACACATTCCAGCCCAGAGACTGCCCCATCCCGTTGCACGATCCGCACGGGCAGGGTCAAGAACAAGAACCTCACGCCTTCATCATCCGCGTCCTTTATCTCCTCTGCGTCCGCGGGCATCTCCTTTCGAGTCCTTCGATAGACCACAAAGACGTCCTTTTTCCCAGACCTCAGTGATGAACGGGCGCAGTCTATGGCGACGTTCCCCCCTCCGATCACTGCGACGGTCTTTCCATCCGGATGAGGATCGCGCCCCTCGTTGATCTCCCGCAGATATCGCAGCCCTGGAACGAAACCGCGATACCCCTCGGCCTCCCCCTCTATCTTCATGGGGACACTCCTCTGAGCCCCAATCCCTATGAAGACCGCGTCGAACTCCCTCTCGATCTCGGATAGGCTCACCTCTTTGCCCACTGCCTGCCCGTAGCGGATCTCCACGCCGAGCCTCTGGATTGCCTCGACCTCACCACGAAGGACATCTCGCGGTAGCCTGTAATCCGGGATCCCTACAGCGGACATGCCCCCTGGCTCCCCGAGGGCCTCGTAGATAGTCACGGTGTGGCCCCTTGCGGCCAGGTGAAAAGCGCAAGTCATCCCGGCCGGTCCAGCCCCCACGATGGCCACCTTCCCTGTCCTGGGCGATGGGCGGGTCTGGAATTCCAGGCCGTGGCCAGAAGCAACTGCTTGGTCGGCCACGAAGCGCTTGAGGGCCCTTATGGCGATGGGCTTGTCCACATTGGACCGCCGGCAGTGGCTCTCACACGGCCTGAAACAGGCACGGCCTAGCACTCCCGGGAGGGGGAGACGATCAACGATGACCTGGAGGGATTCAGCGAACTTGGCCTCTTTGACCCGTTCCACGTACCTGGGGATATCGAGATGGATAGGACAAGCCTCCATACAGGGGGCGGTGACGCTGGAGTGATAGTTTCCGGGCCTGACCTTTCTCTCTCCCCTGATGGCAGTCAGGAAGTCCTCAGCAAAGAACTTCAGCGCGTGGAGCAAGGGGACGGGGCCAGCCTTGCCGATACTGCACTTCCCAGCCTCTCGGATCGCCTCAGAAGCGGACTGGAGGAACTCCAGGTCCTCCTCGCGCGCCTCGCCCTTCAAGATGTCCTGGAAGACCTCCAGCAGTTCATCATATCCGGTGCTGCAGTAGTTGCACTTGTCACACTTCTTCGATTCCTGACGCACTGCCTCCAGATGGGCCCTGCACAGATCGACGACATCCACTTCTTCGGACCTGATAGCGAGCCCCTGCCATCCGGCCAGGGCCTTTATCATCTCGCCCTGTGCGAGGTACTCGGGCAATGCGATGCCCTCCACAGGGGCTCGCGCGTGCGGTCCTTTGCCTCGATTATCGACGATCTCGCCACCCCATGAACTGAACAGGATGTCGTGGGTTGCCATCCTAGCGCTCCACCTTCTTGAGCTCGGCCGCCTTGTCCCATCTGACCTTCAGCTGTTCCGCGAAGTCGGGCCAGAGCTTGAACAGGGGATGGGTAGGCTCCTTGGGGAGTTCCTTGGTCTGGTCGAAGACCGCGGCGGCCAGGAAGGCATCGGCAGCGGCCACGGCGGGCATCACTCGAGGGGCCCCGGCCATGGGCCCAGTGAAGATCAAGTCATGGAAGAAAAAGGCGGCCAGCCCCTCCACCACCGCGTCGATGGCGGCCCAACCCTTGAAGCCCCACATCTCGTCCCTGAATCGCTTCATCTCCATGTAAGAGCCATTGCTCGGTGCGCTGGCCGTGGCATACCCCCATTTCTCCTTGATCAGGCGGTTGGCCATCCCGCACAGGGCCGTGGCAGGCGCGTTGAGCACGGAGGTGTCGACGATGATGCTTTCGAATTTCGCCCCAGCCTTTTCCATGGCATCCAGGAGCTTCTGGGCCCCGGTCACCCTGCCCGTGGGCATCTGATCATTCTGATCGAACGCAACCAGCACCACGTGCTTGACCCCGATCTGAACCATCTCCTTGATCTCCGTCTCCAGATCTGCCGGCTCAGCCCACACAGTGATGCTGTTGTAGAACATGCGATCCAGCAGCCCCTTCTCGGCGCAGTAAGCCGCGCCATCCAGTTTGGTCCTCATCATGATGGCGTCCACACAGAAGGGCATATCGCTGACAGAGGTCACGAAGTCGATATACCTGTTGAACTTCTCCCCGGGGCTCGCCACGATGTCCGCCATGGCCGGGACGCCTGTCTCCTTCCAGTACTTGTCCGCTGTCCTGAGGAGTTCCTCTGCGCGTCTCTCGTTGAACCCCTTCCTGCGGCTCCCCTTGTCGAATATCTTGTCGCTCTCCTGGAAGATGGAGAAACAGCACGCCGTTGGATATTCCCCGGGCTGTCCCCCCACCTTCACCCCCCCGATATCACAGACCATCACCTCTCTGTTGAAGCGAAACATGTGCCCTCCTCTCTGTGTTGTAGAGAAGCCCGACCACCACTCCCATCTCCAAGCAGGGGGCTACTCTACACAAAGGAGGATCTCCGTGAGAATCGTCCGAAGGACGATTTTGCACAAAGGAGAAGATGATTTTTCGTGGTCTCGGGGGGCGATCCGACTAGTCCGGGGCCACCAGTCCCAGTTGGATGGCGAAATAGAGGAGCTGGGCGTTGGTCTCGATCTGGAGTTTCTCCAGGATCTTCAAGCGGTGGGTCTTCACCGTGCTGACGCTCACGCAGAGCATGTCAGCGATCTCCTTGGTAGAATGTCCCTCGGCCAACAACTGAAATACCTCTCTCTCCCGGTTGGACAGCTGCTTGTATCGCTCTTCCCTGGGAGAGATCTTCCGCAGGGAGAGATAGCGATCCACCAGGACCCTTGAGACGGAAGGGCTCAGGAAGGTCTCGTCCTTCATGGCCGACTCGATGGCCATGACGATGTCTCTCCCACTGGAATCCTTGAGGAGATAACCCGAGATCCCGGCCTCGAGCAGCTCCCCGATGTGATGCTCGTGACCATACATGGATAGGATGATGACCTTGGCGCTGGGGAGCTGCCTCTTGATCCTCTTGGCCGCCTCGATGCCATTGAGGACTGGCATGGCGATGTCCATGATGACCACATCGGGCCTCAAGGCCAGGGCCTTGTCGATGGCCATTCGGCCGTTGACTGCCTCCCCCACGATCTCGAAACCAGGCTGATCCTGGATCAGCCTGGCCAAGCCCTGCCTCACTATGGTATGGTCATCCGCTAGCAAGATCCTGATGGGGCGCTCCATCGACCGGGGTCTCCTGCAAAGGGATCTCTATGCGAATCCGTGTGCCTTCCTTTGGTCGACTCCTCAGCACGAACTTCCCACCCAGCAACGTAGCCCGTTCGCGCATGCCCAAGAGTCCGAGGCTACCTTGGCCGCTCCCCACGATCTCGCCATCGAATCCACAGCCATTGTCCTCTGCCAGGAATATGATCTTGGGGAAGCTCTTGATGATGGAAAGACGGAAGCGTGTCGCCCCCGAGTGTTTGATGGTGTTGGTGAGGGCCTCCTGGCCGAAACGATAGAGCACGGTCTCTGTCTCCGGATCCAGGCGACTGTCGAAGCCGACCATGTGGAAGTCGATCTCCAGGGCACTGTGGCGGGCCACCTCCTTCAGGTAGAGGTCCAATGCCGGCTCCAGACCGAGATCGCTTAGCAGGGTAGGGTGAAGTCGATAGGAGAGCCGACGGATCTCGGAAGAGGTCCGCACGAGCATCCTCCTCATCTCCTCTATCCCCTCCTTGAGGGGCCCGTCCTCGTCTGGGACCAGCCTCTCCAGCCGGTCGAGGCACAACTTCATCCCGGTGAGGGCCTGTCCCGCCTCGTCGTGCAGTTCCCGGGCGATCCGCTGTCTCTCCTCCTCCTGGCTCTGGAAGAGCCTCTCTGTCAGACTCCTGAGCTCCTGCCGGTGACGTCGAATCGTCTCCAGGAGCTGCGTGTTCTCGATGGCCCCCCCAAGGAAATTGCACAGGGACCCCACCAGGTGGACCTCGTGAGGGCTCAGGACGCGTCGAGCCGGGATGTCGAGACCCAAGAAGCCCAGGGCCCTTCCCTTGGAGGTGATGAGGTAACAGGTCAACCAGGGGACACTCTTCCCCCCGATGGGCAGATAGGTGACTCGGAAGGGAGGAAAGGAGGGTGGCTTGGCCGCCAAGAGCTCCTCCTTCTCCACGAGGTGCTTCATGAGGAGGGAGTCCTTGAACTGGAGCGAGTCGGAAGACGCGGGATTGACGGGCGGCAGACCGTGTGAGGCCCGCATCTGTATCACTCTCTTTTCTCTATCCAGAAGGAAGAGCCCGCCCCTCCTGAGCCTCAGGACCTTGAGGACATGGCCCAGGGTCACCTTGAGGATATGATGAAGGTCCATGGTGAGGTTCAAGGCCACAGCGATGGAATTCAGGATGGAGAGCTCCCTATTCCTCTGTTTGAGGGTCTCCTCAGCGAGTTTGCGCTGGGTGATGTCCTTGATGATACCCTCGAACTGTATTTCGCCAGTGTCCGGGTCCT
Source organism: uncultured Desulfarculaceae bacterium (assembly GCA_964583655.1). Classification (GTDB taxonomy): domain Bacteria; phylum Desulfobacterota; class Desulfocorpusculales; order Desulfocorpusculum; family Desulfocorpusculum; genus CAZOXN01. The sequence goes on from CAZOXN010000011.1 coordinate 5,557, forward strand.
CGTATTTCCTGCTGGATATGAGGACATGGATGGGGGTGCCGTCCTTTCTCCTGAAATCCACCCCGAAGTCCTTGACATATCCCTCCTTGTTTATGGCCTTGAGGAACTTGTCCCTGTCACGAGGCCTCCTGTAAAGCCTCCTCGCCGTCCCTAGGCTGAGCAGCTCCTCCTTGTTCCGGTACCCCAGGAGTTCCACCCCTGCCTGGTTCACGTCCAAGATGGTGCCGCTCAGGTTAGTCGTGTAGATCATGTCGTGGCTTCCCTCGAAGATCCGGCGATATTTCTTCTCCCTCCTGGCGATCTCCTCGTGCAGCCTCCTCAGTTCCGTGATGTCCTTGAATATCTCTATACCGCCTGTGACCCGCCCCTCAGCGTCCCTAAAGACAGAGGTGGAGCACATGATGGGGATCTTTCTCCCCTCGATATCGGTTATCACATATTCGCGATTCTGAATGTCGGTGCCTTCAGCGACGGCACGCTTTAGGGCGCAGTCGGTCTCGCAGATGCTGTTCTTGAATACGTCCTTGCAGTACATGCCCACTGCGTCGTAGGCGGAGAAGCCGGTGATCTTCTCGGCCGCTGGATTGAAGTAGGTGATCCGCCATTCCCGGTCCGTGGTGAACAGCCCGTCGGGGATCCGGTTGAGGATCTCCACAAAGCTCTCCTCTTTCTGGTAGATCTGTTCCAGGGCCTTGAAGTTGTAACGCCGGACCTGCTCTGCCACGAAATGATTCCATCCGCCGGAGTCGCTTTCACCCTTAGCCTTGAAGAAGGGGCATACCAGGCATCCGGCTAGTTTTTGCAGGAAGTCGTCGAAGAGGTAATTGCTGCAATGGGTCTTGGGGATGAGCCAGCAGGCCGCGTTTCGTTTGCCGTAGGCAGGGCATAGGACCTTGTGACAGTCGAGGAACTCCCAGCATTCCTGCCTCTGATGGGCTGGCCCCTTCCTAAGGATCTCCTCAATGGCTTTTTTGGGCAATGAACTCACAGTAGCGGTCTCCTTTGGCCCTGCAGGCCGGCTCCTCGGCTAAGAAGGTGAAGCAACCCTCCGGGTAGTCACCACCATACAACAGATCCATGAAGGCAGCGGTCACCCCGCGCAGCATGTAACACTTGCCCCCATCAGCCATCCCATAGGCGCGAAGGTAACCTGTGGCCTCATAGGAATCGCTCACCCGTATCACCAGCTTCTCTTCCGGGATCAACTCTCTCACCTCCAGATCCCCCCAACCAAAGGCCACTGCCACCGCCGTGAACCCGTGAATCTGGTCCTCTGTGCGCTCTATCATGGGCTGGACGATCTGCTCCCATTCCCAGGAGTTGCGGATACCCTGGAAGGTGGCATAACCGCACTCCTGAGCCGCCTCGATGAGGAGGGAGGCGGCCTCCACCTTTCTTGCATCACCAAGCCTCTTCTCGAAGGCAAAGGAGAGACGATTGTAGTACTGCACGAAGAACAGGGAAAGATAAACCCCAAAGATGGGGATGATCCCCTTGGCGTCACGAATCTGACTCCCCTCCATCACAGCCTGGATGATCTTGCGCCCATCTATGGCCACTCCAATCCCTCCCGAGCCTCAAGACCCCGTGGCTCCAACGTCATGATGCCTATCCCGTGGCCCGCCGGCACACCGACCCTTCAGCTCCTGCAGCATCTGGCGTGGCCATCACTGTTCCCTCACCTGAAACACGCAATTCTCGCTTCGGGTCATCTTGCAGCTCACCTCATCGACCACATAGGTCCCCAAGGGCCTGCCGAAGATCGCTGCCAAGACCCCTGCGACCCATCCCCTGGCGAAGTGGCATCCCGCGGCCTTACGGCCCCCGTGCTTGGCAAGCCAACCGGTTACGTGATGGCTGGAGGGACTCATCACCACGCCTCCCTTTCGCCCTATCCTCTCGAAATGTATCACACCCAGGCCGCAGTTCTGGTAAAGGGTGGATGCGAGTTCCAGCCTAGACTGGATGGTCCTGATCCTGTGATACTGGCCCAATATGGCCTGGAATCCCAAGTAGGTGGCCTCCTCCACCGCGTGGATCAGGAGGTTCACCCCTTCTTCGCCGAGGGTATCCTCGAGCATTTTCTGGAGGTTTATGTTGTAATGGTGGCAGTGCATGGCGATGGGGAGCCCCGAGAGGTTGACCCTGTGACCATCACGCGTGAGCTCCCCTCGCCAGTCCAGCAGCGTCCGACCTCCTGTCATGAGCTTTCCTTCTCCTCCTGCCTCCCGGGCAAGCAGTCAGCGAACAAGACCTCCTCGATGAGACCGCTTCACCGAGGGACATCGCCGAGCGAAACCCGCCCGCCTCAGCCGCACGGTATGGGCATCCTCTCGGCGGGATATGAGGCCTTCAGCGGTGACTACTACTTCAACAAGGTTCGAAACCGACCAGCCAGTGCAGAGGATCAGCGGCAGCAGTTGGGCTCGGTCACACGAGTCACGGGTCATTGCGCGCAGGAGGTTTCGATGTAAATAGTGATGGGTTCAGAGAAGAAAGTCAATATCAGCCGATTCTCAAAACTCTATCCCTTTGACAGGGCCATGGACGATGGCCTGGTGGTGTTTATGGTCGATCATCTCGGTCACCGTATCGGCTGCCTCTATGACCGCGGGTGTTGCGCCTCGGCCTGTGAGGACCAGATGGAGCTTGTCCGGCTTCTCCCGAAGGAGGGCCAGGATGTCCTCTTCGGCCAAGAGCCTCGCCTGGACCGTGAAGAGGATCTCGTCCAGGATGATCATCTGGTACATCCCGGAACGGATCGCCTCCCTGGCTTCCTCCAGGGCCAACATGGCCTTCTGACGGTGGATCTCCAACCCGTATCGGCTGTTGAGCAGCATGCCCATGCCCAGCGGGCGTATCTCCACCCCTTCCACCTCTTGCAAGGCCTTGAGCTCGCCGTAAAATTGTCCCCCCTTCACGAACTGGAGGATGAGTACCTTCAACCCTTGTCCTGAGGCCCTGAGGGCCATCCCCAAGGCCGAGGTGGTCTTTCCCTTTCCGTTCCCCGTGAGCACTATCACCAGTCCCTTGACCATGACCCGCTCTCACCATCAGGAATGACGCCTATAGCAGCGACTCGACCCCCCGTGACAGGCCTTCTCATGAGATGCCCTGTTCCAAGCCTCTGACCACCAAGAGGTCCTCTAGGTGCCGGAGCATCCTTCTCCCGAGAGACCTGGGACCGATTTCGTCGCGTTATGCTAAGCCACCACAACACTCCCTGTCAACGTTTTGAACACCCGGTCATACCCACCGTCCTGCAAGGGCCACCAACAGCGCAGACTCCGTCACCTCTCCAAGGGCCCCCAGCATGTCTCCTGTGATACACCGCATCCTGCGGTGATAGAAGCACAGGACAGAGGCAGTGGCCAAGACGAAGGAGGCGTTCACCAAGAGGGCGTCTTGCCATCCGAGGAGCGACGAACCACCCCCGACCAGGAGGACAGGGATGACGCACTGACGCCACCCTTTCCCGGAGAAGAGCCCATGGGCCATCCCCTCGGTGCCACGGCCGTAAGGCAACAGCTCAACTCCCAGGGCCATGGCCAGCCTCCCATATGCTGGCACCAGCACCAAGGTAAGGGCCCTGTGCGCCAGGGGCCCTTCCGAGAGGGCCAGGAACTTGAGGCCGAGGACCGTGACGACAGCCAGGACTCCCCAGGTCCCAATCCGGCTGTCCTTCATGATCGTCAGGGCCCCTTCAGGACCACGGTGGCTCAAGATCCCATCCGCTGTGTCTGCTAGCCCGTCCAGGTGAAGGCCGCCTGTAATGACGATCATGAACAGGACATCGAGCCCTGCCCTGAGCGGCAATGGGAATAGCACCCCCGCAACGGCATCGAAGGCCGCCCAGAGCCCCCCCAGTATCAGCCCGACCACAGGGAGCCATGCCACGGTGAATCCGGCCTTCCAGCGGTCTCCGTCCCCCACGGGGAGTATGGTCATGAACCCCAGGGCCGCTCGAAGCCCCCTCATGGGCAATCCTTTCCAGGGACTCCAGCCTCCTCGAAGGTGAGGACCTCCCGGAAGACCCTGACTGCACCATCGATTATGGACATGGCCAAGGCGGCCCCTGTGCCTTCGCCGAGGCGCATGCCTAGATCCAGTATGGGATCGAGGCCGAGATGCTCCAGCATGGCCCGGTGGCCGGGCTCCGCTGATCGGTGGCCGGCCAAGACGTAATGGGTGACCTTTGGGCATAGGGCATGCGCGATCAAGGCGCCTGCGGTGGAGATGAGCCCGTCGATCACCACTGCCCTCCGGTGGAAGGCACCGGCGAGGATGCAGCCCGCGATCCCTCCGATCTCGAATCCCCCGATCTTGGCCAAGACATCCAGCCCGTCTCGAGGATCGGGCCTGTTCACCAGGATGCCACGACTGATGGCATCGATCTTCCTTCGGATCCCCTCATGGTCGACCCCGGTACCCGGTCCGACTATCTCCTCCAGTCCCTTTCCGGTTATGAGAGCCGCCACCGCGGTGGACGGGGTAGTATTGCCGATCCCCATGTCCCCTGTGCCCAGGATATCGGTCCCCCCTTGGAACAGGTCCGAGGCAAGACGAAACCCTGTGAGGATCGCCTCCTCAGCCTGGGATCGGGTCATGGCAGGCCCTGTGGCCAGGTTCGCCGTGCCTTGCCCGACCTTGTGCACCCGGAGGCGATCTCCCCCGGAAAGGGACATGGGGTCGAGGTCCGCCTTTATCCCCATGTCCACCACCCAGACATCGGCGCCCACATGCCTGGCCAAGGCGTTGATCCCTGCACCTCCTCGGAGGAAGGTCTTGACCATCTCTCTGGTGACCTCCTGCGGATAGGCGCTCACGCCTTCGGCCACCACCCCATGGTCTCCAGCCATGACCAGGAGGGCCTTGCGCTGGACCGACAACTCCAGGGTCTGCTGTATGCCGCAGAGCTTTTCCGAGATCTCGTGGAGTTTCCCCAACGCCCGAAATGGCATGACGAGACGGGCAGTCCTCTCCCTCGCCCGCTCGACCCAGTCCAAGTCCAATGGCTCGATAGAACCCAAGATCTCGTCGAGTCTCATGCTTCGCCAAACCTCGGAATCCCCAGAAACCGACATGCTCCCCCCTCGCTTGCGCCCATCCGCGCAGACAATCCCTGCCCCCCTCGGCGACGGACCGCGATGGGCCCGTGTGAGCCCCCATCACTTCAATGACAGTGGGATCCCGCTCACCATCAAGACCACGCGATCAGCGCTTCTTGCGAGCAGGGAATTGGTAGATCCGGCCAGGTCCCGGAACCTCCTGGCCATGTCGTTCTCAGGGACGATCCCCCATCCCACCTCGTTGGTCACCAGGGCGAGGGAACAGAGCGCCTCCTTCCCGGCTGTGGCCAAGGCCCCAGCCCTGGAGAGGATCTCGGAGTCCGGAAGCCCTGCGAGCATCAGATTGCTCAGCCAGATGGTGACACAATCGATGAGGATGACCCCGGCTCGGGCTCCCCTCTCCTCCACAACCCTGACCACCTCCAGAGGTTCCTCCACGCATGCCCAGCCGCTACCCCTTTCCTCCTTGTGCCGGCGGATCCTGTCGGCCATTTCCTGGTCCAAGGCCTGGGCCGTGGCCAGGAAGAGACGGCTGGAAGAACGCTTCTCGGCCCAGCGTTGGGCGTAGCTGCTCTTGCCGCTCCTGCACCCGCCCGTCACCAGGAGGATCTCCTTTTCATGGGGCATGGTTCAGGGTCTCCCGCAAGTGTTCCATGGAGGAGCTGAGGTCTTGCAGCGAGAAGACCTCCAGCGAGACCCCGCCCCTGTATCCCGCCAAGGCCTCGGAGATATCTTTCCATTGCATGGGGGGTATCCCATACGTCCCTCGGTGGTCCGCCCCGTCGACGACCCCGTGAAGATGGATCATGGAGGTCTGGGGCAGAAACGAGCCCAGGTAACTCCGGAGGTCGAAACCGTAGCGCAGGATGTGGCCCGTGTCAAGGCAGAAGCTCATGCCGAACTCCGCTACCAGGGGACGGATCAACTCGAGGGGGTAGTTGAGGTTCTCCACAGCCACCCTCGTCAGATCCATGCCCTCGCGGGCCAGACGCAACATGGATCCCCGAAGCCAGCCCATCCATCCCTCCATGTGCCGGACCTCCTTCCCGTCTGCCCCCCTGGAATCCAGGTGGAGGATAAAGACCGTGGGGCACAGGGGAAGGGTCCTTCGGTAAAACCTCATGGCCGTGACAACGGCCATTTCCCTGATCTTGGGATCCGGGTCTCCCAGGAAGATGTCCGCCGGCAGGTGCACGTTGTATGTCAGCTCCATCTCCTGGCCGAGACGTATCATATCCACGATCTCCCCGTGGGAAGGCAGGTTCTCCTCGCGACCGCTGTCGAACAGGACCAGTTCCACCTCGTCCAGATACGGGCCGAGGAAACGGATGTTGGGCAAGATGGCGTCGGGGATTATGTAGGAAGTGGTACCCACCCTGAACGGAAAGCGACCTTTCATTTTGGGCAACTGACCAGTCATCATGACTCCCCGGAAGTCAGCCATGGGTGCAGTGCGCAGGCTATTCCAGCACGTGAGTGATGTTTGGTCAAGGCTGACGCGGGAAATCCTCGCGGGAAAGATTTTCCTTGACGGCCTTGGCCATGTGTGATAGTAAGCGATGGAACATAGAGCCATGCCCGGGTGCCGTGAGGCTCAATTGGGAAGACGGTGCGAAGCCGTCACGGGCCCGCCGCTGTGAGCGGGGACGAAAGCCGCACGAGGCCACTGTCACTTTGCACGTGACGGGAAGGCGCGGCCAGTAGAAGGATCCGCGAGTCAGAAAACCTGCCCGGGCATGCTTCACAGACGTCTTCGCGGTTGGGACGGTGAAGGGACTCCATACGGAACCCAGTCTTTTCCGAGAAGGCTGGGTTTTTCTTTTCCCCGCCCCCGTCGAGACGTCCGATCCGTCGCGCGCGAGGAGGCGAGAAATGGAGAAACAATTCGATAGACGGGACATGGGGACACGGGAGACAGAGCAACACCGGAAAGCCAAAGGTCCTGCCCGGGGCTGTCACTTGCCTGGGCTCATCCTGACAGGGCTGCTGGCGTGGACGAGCCTTGCCTCTTCAACGATGGCCCAGGAAAAGCCAGCCCTAGAGGAGGTGGTGGTCAGCGCCACACGGACGGAGGTCTCGGTGGGAGAACTAGGTGTATCCGCCACGGTCATCGGCAGCCCGGAGATAGAGGCCCGCCGAACCACCGACGTCCTGGAGCTCCTCCGAGACGTCGCCGGGGTGCATGTGGTCCAGAGCGGATCGCGGGGGGGCTTGACGGAGCTCTACCTCAGGGGTGGGGAGAGCAACTTCACCCTGGTGATGATCGACGGGATGCAGGTCAACGAGGCCGGGGGCGGAATCGATTTCTCAACGTTGACCACTGACAACATCGAGCGCATCGAGATCATCCGGGGACCCCAGAGCGCGCTTTACGGCTCGGACGCCATAGGGGGGGTGATCAATATCATCACACGCAAAGGCCAGGGCCCCCCCACGCTGCGATTCAGCACCGCCCACGGGGCCCATTCCGAAAACGGCCGGTACATGGGCGAACAGAAGCTCAGCCTCTCCGGGGGAAACGAGTGGCTCGGTTATTCCTTGGCCTACGGCCGTGTAGACGACCACGGGATCCTCAGGATCAACAACGACTATTGGGACAACGTCTTCAGCGGACGCATCGATGTCTATCCAAACGAGAAGGTGGACATGACTATCACCGCGAGGATGAGCGACAGCAGCCTTGGCATCCCCACCGAGAACGGGGGGGACAGGCCGGACAGCGTATTCCCAGGCCTGGACCCAAATCAGTTCCAGGAGAGGAGGGACGTGGTCGCTGGGCTGGGGACGCGCGTCGAGCTTTTGCCTTGGTGGGAGCATTGCTTCAACTTCGGTGTTCACCGCCTGGACCAGTCCTTTGTGGACCCGCCCGATCCTACATACAGCGCCTTCGATGCCCCACCGGGGAGCAAGACCAAGTCCCTGGAGACCCGCACCACCTTCGATTACCACATGAATATCCGTTATCCCAGGGAGGGCGTTGTGCGTTCGACCTTCACCCTCGGCTACGAATACGAGCGCGAGTCCTTGGATCTGACCAGCCTCTCCACCATCCGCTTCGGGCCGCTTCCATGGGGGGTTTGGATCTCCGCTTCCGAGCAGGACGCCCGGCGCACCAACAGCGCCTATTACCTCCAAGAGCAGTTGAGTCTATTCGACCGTCTACACCTGACAGCCGGGCTGCGTGTCGAGGACAACAGCTCCTTTGGCAAGGACGTGAACCCCAGGGGCTCGGTCGCATACGTTATCAAGGAGACCGGGACCAAACTCAGGGGGGCCATAGGCACAGGGATCAAGGAGCCCACCTTCTTGGAAAGCTTCGGCGGTTTCGGTATCGTCGGGAATCCAGGGCTAGCCCCTGAGGAGTCATTCTCCTGGGAGATCGGTGTGGACCAATGGATCTGGGAGCGCAAGGTCCAGGTGGGCTTCACGTATTTCCAGAATCGGTACGACAATCTCATCGCCTATGTCTTCGTCCCGCCCCCTGGGATATCCACTTTCCAGAACATCCAAGCAGCGCGAAGCTGGGGGGTGGAATTCGATTTCCGGGTGAGGCCAGGATACGGGTTCACCGTGGGCGGGAGTTACACCTTCGTGGACACCGAGGTCACCGACGACGGCGGGCTGGGGAACCTGTTCTTCGCCAAGGGGGAGAAGCTGCTCCGCAGGCCCAACCACTCGGGCTCCCTTTACGTGGATTGGTCCTGGCGCGACCTCAATGTCCGGCTGAACGGGACTTACGTGGGGGAGAGGGACGACACCTTCTTCACCGTGGCACCGGGGCCCTGGGGATTCTACAGTTACACTAACCAGAGGCTGGTCAACGACGGTTATTTCCTCTTGAACCTGGCCGCATCCTACACGTTTCGCCTGGATCGCGGGTTGCTGAAACAGTTCAAGCTCTTCGCCAAAGGTCGAAACATCCTGGACGACAGCTACGAGGAGACCATGGGCTACTCCTCTCCCAGGTTCAGCGCCCTGGCCGGCGTGGAGTTCACCTTTTGAGCCAGGCACGGCCAGGGGCAGGATACCCTGGATCTCACAGGAGTCGCTGCAGGATCATCCCGATGCCCATGAGGGTCGGGGCGAGGAGGGTCACCATCACGTTGATCCCCATAAGGGGAACGAGGCGATCCCTTTCCTGGAAACTGCCAGGCACCCCTGAGGCGGCCTTCACAGCGAGGGGCATCGTCAGCCAGCACAGAAGGGCGCCCCAGGGAAGCAAGCCCAAGCCCACGGCCGCGGCCACCCACAAGAACGGGGCTATGAGCAATACCCCGTAAAGGATGGACGCCTTCCTGAGCCCCCACTTGAGGGGGATGTGTTTTCTCCCCCCGAAGGCGTCGGCCTCGACATCCGGGAACTGGTTCAGGAGGAGGAGATCGCTGACCAGAAAGGCGGGCAGGACAGAAGCGGCCAAGGCCGTCGAGCCGTAGGAACCGCTCTGACAATAGGCCACTCCCAGCACCATCACCGGCCCGAACCCGAGCCCGGGTGCGGCAAGACAGATGAGGGGATGATGGGTTATGTGCCGCGTGTAAAGGAGCACTAGGGCCCCCCCGACTATTCCTACGGGCAGGATCCCCCAGCCCACCTTCCACAGGAAGAACGCCCCTATGGGGATAATGAGGGCAAACGCCCCGAGACCCAGGTGCCGGACTGCCTGGGGAGAGAGTTCCCCCCGGACCAGGAATCCGCTACCCCCGCTGAAGGGGGTCGGAACGGTGCGCTGGTCGATACCGACGAGGAAATCCTCCACGTCGTTCAGGACATTGACGCTCACGTGACCCAGCAGCGCTCCTACGAAAGAGAGAAAGAGGGCCAGGGGCTCGAGCCTCCCCAGATCCCAGTACGCCGCAGCCACCCCCACCAGGACACAGGCCGGGGTGAGCAGGAGGAAGTGAGGCCTGGTCTCGAGAAACCAGGTCCTCAATGTGGGGCGAGGTAGGGATTCCGAGAAACTAGACATGCTTGACCTCCCATGTTTCTGGTTTGTTCAGGGGCCGCGCCGCAGCAGAGTCACGGCCTCTCCGGTCCGGCCAGTTGGGCCGTATGCACGGAGACAAGGCCCAGCGCTCCATATGGGCTCTGTCCACAGGGAACGCCCTGGAGGCGAACCGATGGCTCGTTGGCAGGGCCAATCCCATGACTAGCCGCAGTTGCCAAGGCCCGTCTGCACTGTTCGATCTTAAAAAATAACACGGTGCCTCAGGCCTTGGCAATCCCGACCTTGACACGATCCAGAGTGGTGACCTAATGTGGAGCTAGAGAGAGGTCGGTTTGGGTGACACGGGGGTGACGGATGTTCCTCTTGGTCGGCGGGCTCATCGCCCTGGCCTTAGGGGGAGCCTGGGTCGCCCTTTGGCATGGGCAGGTCCTGGAACTTCTGAAGGGTGTCCTCCCCCTCCTCCTGATGATGGCGGGGGGCATGGCCATCTACTATGGGATAGATG
>CAZOXN010000012.1:0-16003 GCA_964583655.1 uncultured Desulfarculaceae bacterium
TCGGTCGAAGCGCAGCCGAGGCCGATCCAGCATCGCGCGCAGACAGGTCCCCTGGAGGCCAAATCCTTGGGGAGACCGACCGCCGAAGACTTGAAGTGGAGAGAGATGCCACCACCCCGTGACCCATGGCAATTCTCCAATGTCGGGGTGGCTCCTGGCCTTGCACAAGGGGGATCACGGATCTTGCATCCCGGATCCTGCATGGAGAATCGGCAAGGGGGCGAGCGTGGATCTCACTTGCCCGTGATGGTGCAGGAGGTCTTGACCTGGCTCCAGGTGGAGAAGGGGGGGCTCTTCGTAGACGGGACCATCGGCAGCGGGGGGCATGCCAAGGCGATATTGGAGCACTCAGCCCCCAAGGGTAGTCTTGTGGGAATCGATTGGGACCCTGAGGCCTTGGATCGTGCAAGGGATAACCTGAGGCATTACAGGGACCGACTGTGGCTTCAAGAGGGGAATTACAAGGAAATGGTGCAGATCCTCCGGCGGCTCGGAATCCACGAGGTCAACGGCATACTCTTGGACCTGGGGGCCTCTTGGGAACAGCTGACCCGTGGGAAAAGGGGTTTCTCCCTCATGGCCCCTGGCCCCTTGGACATGCGGTTCAACCCCAGGACCCCGATGACCGCAGAGGGGATCGTCAACCATTGGCCGCAGGGGAGGCTCCAGGCCTTGTTCAGGCACTATGGAGAAGAACGCTGGGCAGGTCGGGTGGCCCGCGCCATCGTCCGCTCGAGGCCATTGGCTTCCACAAGGGATCTGGCTGACTTGGTGGCCAGGGTTGTGCCTGGCGGACCTCGTCGCGTCCACCCCGCTACAAGGGTCTTCCAGGCCTTGAGGATAGAGGTCAACGGCGAGCTCCAAAACCTGGAGCAAGGGTTGAGAGAGGCTGCCGAGTGCCTGGCGCCGGGGGCGAGGCTCTGCGTCATATCGTACCACTCTCTGGAAGATCGGCTGACCAAGCGGGTCTTTCGGGAGCTCTCAGCACCGGGGGTCGAGAGAGCCTTCCGCGTCCTCAGCGCCAAACCGATCAGGGCGACCCGAGAGGAGGTGAACAACAATCCCAGCGCCAGGAGCGCCAAGCTACGGGTGCTCCAGCGGGCAGTGTGAAGGAGAAGGGCGTGCAGGCCACCCTATTCCCGAAGCAAGAGAGTGTGCAGGGCCAGGCGATGGGCCGGGGCCTCAGGTGGAGAATACGCCCGGTTGCCATCAGCGTCCCCCGCTGTCTGTTTTTGCTTCTCTCCCTGGTGGCCGCCTGCCTCTTGTACGTGCAGGCCCGCACCTCGGTCCTTCATGAGCGTTACCTCTTGGAAGAGGCTCAGCGCATGCAGCACCGCATTCAGATGGAAAACCGCACCTTGCGTCTCACCTGGGCCACACTGACCTCTCCGAAACAGCTCGATGACGTGGCCCGGAAGCGATTCCGATTGCATTACCCGAGGCCGAGCGAGGTGGTCCAGTTGCAATGAGAGGCGGCTTCAGCAGGGACTGGATGCGCTTTCGATTCTTCCTCTTCGTAGTGGTGATCTTCAGCCTCGTAACGGCCATCCTGTTTCAGGCATACCGGATTCAGGTCCATCACGGAGAAGAGCTGCGACGGGAGGTCCAGGGCATGTACCAAAGGGAGATCACCTTGCTGCCGGCTCGAGGGAGCATCTTCGATCGTAACGGTGACGACCTGGCCATCAGCATCCCCGTCGACTCCATCTATGCGCGACCCAAGAGGGTGGAGGACCCTGTGGCGACCGCCCGCAAGCTCGCCCCTCTGTTGGACACGGACCATGCCACCATCTTGAACAGGTTGCGCCAGCAGGCGCCCTTTGTATGGATCAAGCGCCAAGTCGTCCCCACGGTGAGCGCCAGGGTCAGGGCCCTGGGGCTTGCGGGCATCGGGGTCCTGCAGGAGACGAGACGCTTCTATCCCAACCTGGAGCTGGCGTCCCACCTCATGGGGTTCGTGGGCGTTGACGGCCATGGCATGGACGGGCTGGAGTACCAGTACGACAAACTCCTGAGAGGCGAAAAGAGTCGAATACTGGTGGACCAGGATGCCTTGGGTCGTCCTCTGGCCTCGCCGGAAGGCCTGGTCGTGGCCCGCAAGGACGGTCATCACCTGGTGGTGACCATCCACAAGGAGGTCCAGCACATAGCCGAGCGCAGGCTCCAGGAGGGGGTGGAGTCATCCCGCTCCCGGGGCGGTATGGCGGTGGTGATGGACCCCCAAACAGGAGAGGTCCTGGCCATGGCCACCGCGCCCCGTTTCAATCCCAATACCTATGCGCAACACCCCAGAGAGGTCCTGAGGAATAAATGCATCACAGATGCCTTCGAGCCAGGGTCTGCCTTCAAGCCGTTCGTGATCGCCGCAGCCATAGAGAACAGGATCTGGAAGCCTACGGACGTGTTCTTTTGCGAAAACGGCTCTTACAGGGTCTTCGACAAGGTCATCCACGATGTCCATCGCCATGGGCATCTGACCCTTCAGGGGATCATCCAGAAATCGAGCAACATCGGGGCCGCCAAGGTGGGGATGTCCATCGGGGCAGAGCGCCTCTATCCGCATATCCTCGGTTTCGGATTCGGACGCCCCACAGGGGTGGATCTCCCTGGCGAGGCCTCCGGCCTCGTAAGGCCACCCAAGTGGACCCCGGTGGAGTTGGCAAATATCTCGTTCGGTCAAGGCATATCGGTCAACGCCCTTCAGCTCACCGCCGGCTTTGCGGCCTTGGGCAACAACGGGAGGTTGATGAGGCCTTACGTGGTGAGGGAGATCCTGGACGCCCAGGGCAATACCGTGGAGCGGAGGGGCCCTCAGGAGATGGGGTTCGCGGTGTCGCCTGAGACCGCTCGACAGGTGACCCAGATGCTCAAAACAGTGGTGAGCCAGGAGGGGACAGGGGCCCAAGCGGCCATCGAGGGCTTCGAGGTGGCAGGGAAGACCGGAACGGCCCAGAAGGCGGACCTTCGTCACGGTGGTTACATGAAGGGAAGGTATATGGCCTCTTTCGTGGGTTTCGTCCCGGCGAACAACCCGAGGCTTTGTGTCCTGGTGGTCATGGACGAACCACAAGGGAACATCTACGGAGGGCAGGTGGCCGCCCCGACCTTCCGCGAGATAGCCAGAGACTCCCTGGGGGTCCTTGGGGTCTATCCGGGTGAACGCTTCCTGGCAAAGGGGCAGGGCCACCCTTCAGGGCAGTCCGCCCAGCCTCAGGCGCTCCAATGAATTACGGGGCGAGGCTCATGAGGGAGAAGAGGGGCATCGAGAAAGGGTCGGGAACCCGGATGAGGCTCAGCGATTTGCTGAGGGCAACACAGGTCAGCCGAACCGAAGGCCCGTTGGATTCACCCGTCCGTGGCATCGCGTATCACTCCGGCGCCGTGCAAGAGGGCTTCGTCTTCGTGGCCATACCTGGGACTCGGAGGGACGGCCGCGACTTCGTCCCGGAGGCGCTCGACAAGGGGGCAGTGGCCGTCGTGTCCGAACGTCCTGCCAAGGGTCCCTCCCCAGGGGTCGCTCAGATCCTCGTGCCCAGCGCCCGCAGGGCCTTGGCCGACCTCGCCTCGGTTTGGTATGGGAATCCGGCGAACCAGATGACCCTCATCGGTGTCACCGGGACCAACGGGAAGACCACTACCACGCATATGCTGGAGGCCATACTGGTGGCGGCTGGATACAGGGCAGGGCTCCTGGGCACGATCCAATACAGGTACGGGGGAAGATCGTTTTCCGCCCCCAATACTACTCCTGAGTCACTGGATCTGCAGAGGATGCTTCGCGAGATGTTGGACAGCGGCGTCACGCACGCGGTCATGGAGGTCACCTCCCACGCCCTGGACCAGGAGCGCGTGCGCGGGTGTCGCTTTCGGGTGGCGGTGTTCACTAACCTCACCAGGGATCACCTGGATTATCACGGGGACGAACGCTCGTACCTGGCCGCCAAGGCCCGACTGTTCGAGGAGCACCTCGCCCCCCAGGCCGAAGGCGGGGTGGCTGTCCTCAACGCGGAGGACCCAGCGTCTCGGGAGATCCAGGGCCGAGCCAGAGGCCGAGTCATCTGGTACGGGATGGAAGCAGGCTCTCATTTCGTGGCCGCTCACTGCTTTGCGGACCTGGGAGGCACCCGCATGCGGATCCTCTATCCAGGGGGTGAGACGGAACTCTTCACCCCGATCTTGGGGATGGTCAACGTGTCCAACGCACTGGCCGCCTGCGCCTCCGCCTGGGCCTTGGGCATCGAGCCGGGTCGATGGGCCGCTGGCCTCGGGGCGTTGACCTCGGTCCCCGGACGCCTCGAGGTGGTATCCAGGGGCCCCGAGGAGGGCGACGGTGGGGTGACGGTGCTGGTGGATTACGCGCACACGCCCGACGCCCTGGATCGCGCCCTCTCCTCAACCCGAGGTCTCACCAGAGGCAGGTTGATCTGTGTCTTCGGTTGCGGGGGGGATCGAGACCGGGGTAAGAGACCCTTGATGGGGCAGGCTGCTGCCAGACACAGCGACCTCCTGGTCGTCACCTCTGACAACCCCAGGGGCGAGGACCCATCCAGTATCATCGACCAGATAGTGAAGGGGCTCGAAGGACTCCCTGTCCGCGCGATCACCCCCGAGTGCCAAGAGATCTCCGGACCCATGCCAGCGTACGTGGTTATCCAGGACCGGGCCGAGGCCATCCGATGGGCAATCCGTCGCGCCCGTCATGGGGACCTGGTCTTCATCGCCGGAAAGGGGCATGAGGCATATCAGATCATAGGGACCAAACGGGTCCCGTTCGAGGATCGAGAGGTCGCCAAGGAGGCCTTGCAGGAGGCCCAGGCATGATCCAGGGGGGGCTGCTGACCATCGGGGAAGTCCTCGACTGCACGGGGGGTGATCTCCTGGCCGGAGACCCGGGGGCCATGATCTCAGGGGTCTCCACAGACAGCCGCACCCTCAGGCCAGGGGAGCTCTTCGTGGCCCTGACAGGGGATCGATTCGACGGTCACGACTTCTTCCCCCAGGCCATAGCCCGGGGGGCAAGTGGGGTGCTGGGCCGCCATGGGAGCCTCTCTGTCCCACCCCGAGGCTGGATGGAGCCCACTGCCCTGATCCAGGTCGGGGATCCACTCTACGCCCTCGGGGAGATAGCTCGGCACTGGCGTGCAAGGCACAAGGCGAGACTCCTCGCCATAACGGGCAGCAATGGAAAGACCACCACCAAGGAGATGACCGCGGCCATCCTCTCACGAAACAGGTCTGTGTTGAAGACCGAGGGGAACCTGAACAACCGCATAGGGCTTCCCCTCACGCTCATGGGCCTGAGGCAGCACCATGAGATCGCGGTGGTGGAGATGGGCACAAGCGAGCCGGGGGAGATAGAGAGACTGTGCGAGATCGCCCGACCGGATTTCGGGCTCATCACCCAGGTAGCGCCAGCCCACCTGGAGGGTCTGAGATCTCTCGAGGCTGTGGCCCAGGCCAAAGGGGAGCTCTTCCACTCCTTGCGCGAAGCGGATACGGCCATAGTGAACATGGACGATCCGCAAGTGAAGAGGCTCGCGAGCTCGTGCCGAGGAAGGCAACTCACCTACGGTCAGGCACCAGGGGCCGAGGTGCGGGGACTTCGCCTCGAGCCATTCCGTCAGGATGGGGCCCGTATGGTCTTGGAGCTCTCGGGAGAGCAAAGCCTTGTCCGAATGCAGTGTCACGGGCGGCCCTGCCTGTTGAATGCCCTGGCGGCTGCGGCCGCTTCGTGGGCCATGGGCGCACCCCTGGAAGAGATCTTGGAGGGCCTGGAGAGGTTTCGACCCCCCCCCATGCGACTCGCGCTTATGTCCCTAGGGGGAGAGATTCGTCTCATCGACGACACCTATAACGCCAACCCGGCCTCGATGGCAGAGGCCCTCGAGACCTTGAGCCGAATGGCAAGAGGCAGGAAGGTGGCTGTGCTGGGAGACATGCTGGAGCTCGGGACGTATGCCCCGGAAGCCCACCGGGCGGCGGGGAGAAGGGCGGCCGATCTCGGCATTGAAGTCATAATAGCAGCGGGAGGTTGGTCCCAGGAGGTAGTGCTTGGGGCCCAAGGCTCCACCTCCCCCCCCAAGAAGGCCATGGCCGTCCCCTCATGGCAGGAGGCCCTGGATGAGCTCTTGGCGGAGCTGAAGAAGGGGGACTGGATCCTCGTCAAGGGCTCCAGGGGGGTTGGCATGGAACGCGTGGTGGACGGCCTCATCGCCAGAGTGGGCCTTCATGCGTCTGACGAGACCCACTGCGAGGAGACCGGGGAAGGGGTATGAAGGCCTGGAGATCCCGGGGCGGGTAGCCCTGACCCGCCCTGGCAGGGCAGGGCCGGAAGTCAGAGGCCCGAGGGACTTTACGAGGATCAGGATGCTTTACCATCTCCTCTATCCGTTGGTGGACCTCCACACCTTCTTCAACGTGTTTCGGTACATCACCTTCAGGACCATCTATGCGATCCTCACCTCCCTCCTCATCTGTTGGGTCCTGGGGCCTTGGGTCATTGGACAGCTCCGCCGCTGGTCCTTGGGTCAGGCCATACGGCCCGACGGACCGGCCAGCCACATGGTCAAGGAGGGCACCCCCACCATGGGGGGGGTGCTGATCCTCTTCGCCTCGGGGGTCGCCACCCTCCTGTGGGCGGATCTGACCAACCCCTATATCTGGCTCGTCTTGGGCACGACATTCGCCTTCGGTGCCGTGGGATTCTGGGACGACCTCCGGGTGGCCAGGCAAAGGACCCACAAGGGGGTGAGCGGAAGGCTTCGACTGGCCCTGGAGTTCGCCATAGCCGGCATCACCGCCCTCATCCTGGCGAGCCACCCTGGCTTTTCCACACACCTCGGTGTGCCGTTCTTCAAAGAGATCCGCCCAGACCTAGGTCCCCTGTACGTCCCGTTTGCCATCTTCATCATCGTGGGCGCTGCCAATGCCGTGAACCTGACTGATGGCCTGGACGGCCTCGCCATCGGGCCGGTGACCATCGCGGCGGGGACCTATCTGCTTTTCTCCTATCTCACGGGAAACATCAAGACCGCCAATTACCTCCAGATCCAGTATATCGCAGGCGTGGGCGAGCTCGCTGTCTTGTGCGGGGCCATAGTGGGAGCGGGGATGGGATTCCTTTGGTACAACACCTATCCTGCAGAGATCTTCATGGGGGATGTAGGCTCCCTCTCCCTTGGGGCGGCCTTGGGCACACTGGCGGTGGTGACTAAACACGAGATCCTCCTTGCCATTGTCGGGGGGATCTTCGTGGTGGAGGCCCTGTCGGTGATCTTTCAGGTCGCCTTCTTCAAACTGCGGCACAAGAGGATCTTTCGGATGGCACCCATCCATCATCACTTCGAGATGAAGGGATGGGCGGAACCCAAGATCATCGTGAGGTTTTGGGTGATCTCTATCTTTCTGGGACTGCTGGCCTTGAGCACCTTGAAGCTGAGATGAACCGAAGGGACAAGACACGGGGCAACAGAAGGGGCAATGAGGTCCATCCAACGAGGTGGTCGGCGCCCAACTGCGGGTGCCAGCTCGTCACTGGCCGGTTGGAAAGGCCTCTTGGCACGAGGGGTCCGACACGCTACCGGCCACTGACAGCGCACAGTCTTGGCAAGGCCCATCGTCACTGGAGCTCCTGGAGAGGCTGAATGGAGATCCCATGGCCCTTGGACGGTATGGAGGTGCTCGTGGTCGGCGCTGCGCGCACCGGGGTGGCCGCCTCGAGATTCCTGGCCACCCGCGGGGCGAGGGTGACATTGGCCGATTCCAAGCCCGAGACGGCCTTTCCCGGCCTGCGTCGTGAGCTGGAGCCGCTGGGCGTCAGGCCCATCTTCGGACGCCATGAGGAGAAAGACTTCCTCCGGGCCGATGGGATCGTGTTGAGTCCGGGGGTCGACCCAAACCTGGCTGTGCTCCAGGCAGCTCGCCGGAAGGGGACTCCATTGGTGGCGGAGATCGAACTGGCCTCCTGGTTCTTGGAGGCCCCCATACTGGCCATCACAGGGACCAATGGGAAGACGACCTGCACCACCCTCCTCGGCATGTGCCTACAGGCATGGGGGCGCAGGGTATTCTTGGGGGGTAATATCGGAAACCCCCTCATCAACGCCGTGGACGCCACTCCGCCATGGGAGATGGCGGTGGTGGAGGTGAGCAGCTTCCAACTGGAGGCCACCGAGCGATTCAGGCCCAAGGTGGCCGCATTGCTCAACCTCACCGAGGACCACCTGGATAGGCACCCCACCTTCGAGGCCTACGCACGTGCCAAGGGCCGTGTCTTCCGGAACCAGGGCCCTGGCGATGTGGCGGTGGTCAACCTGGATGACCCCGAGGCCGTCAGGATCATGCCTCCCTCGCCCAGGATGGAGGTATGGGGTTTTACGCTGGTGGAAGGGAGGCCAGCGCAGGCGGCCCCTGCTGCGGGAGGGATAAGCCTCTGCGTGGGTGGGGCGCCCACCAAGCTCCAAGTGGAGAACGATTATTTCTCGGCACCCCACGGTGCCCAGAACCTGATGGCAGCTGCCCTGTGCGCTATGGCGGTGGGGTGCCCCTTGAAGGCGGTGCAGGAGGGGACCCGGGCCTTCTCCGGACTGGAGCACCGAATGGAGACCGTCGGAGAGATAAACGGGGTCAGGTTCGTCAACGACTCCAAGGCCACCAACGTGGGCGCGGTCCTATCGGCCCTGGCCGCCTGCACCGGACCCGTGGTCCTCATCGCCGGGGGCAAGGACAAGGGCATCGACTTCACGCCCCTCCGGGAGGCCGTGGGCGCCAAGGCCAGGGCCGTGATCCTCCTGGGCCAGGCCGCAGCGCGCATGGCCGAGGCCTTGGGCAGGGAGGTGCCCCTGTATGTGGTGGAGGGGATGGAAGAGGCGCTCCCCACGGCCTTGGAGCTGGCACGTCCCGGGGACACCGTGCTGCTTTCGCCAGCGTGTTCCAGTTTCGACCAGTACAGCGACTACACCGAGAGGGGTAGGCACTTCAAGGAGGTCTTCCGAAGAATGGCCGGCGCCCTTGCCAGCGCTTGAGGAGGGGCCTTGGAGCGTTTGAGGCAGTATGACTACGGGATCCTGATCGCCGTGCTCGCCCTGGTGGGCGTTGGGATGGTGATGATCTACAGCTCGAGCTGCATCCTGGCCCAAGAGCGTTTCGGCGATTCCTTTCACTTTCTCAAGCGCCAGGCCCTCTTCGCGGTGTTGGGGATAGCCTTGATGATAGCCGCCATGAACTTCCCATATGAGAACTATCGTAGGGTCGCTTACCCCCTGCTCCTCGTGGCCATACTGGCCTTGGTGGCTGTCCTGATCCCTCCATTTGGCCACCGGGTAGGGGGGGCGAGCAGATGGCTGCACCTGGGACCGATCACCGTGCAGCCTTCCGAGGGGGTCAAGCTCGTCGTGGTCATCTACCTGGCTTACTCCTTGAGCAGGAAGAGGGAGCGCGGCATAGTGCGCCGGCTGGTCACCGGCTTCCTCCCGCACCTCCTGGTGGCAGGGCTCGTGGGTGGCCTCCTGTTCAAGGAACCGGACCTCGGCAGCGCGTTGATCGTGGGGGGCCTGGCCTTCGTCATGATGTTCCTGGCCGGAGTGCGCCTGACCTACCTCCTCCTAACCGCGGGGTTAGCCGCCCCGCTGCTCTACAGGCATCTTCAAGGTTATCAATGGGACCGCATCGGGGTGTTTCTCCAGTACCTCTTCGCCCCTTGGGAGGCCCCGTTGAAGGAGGCCTACCACATCAAGCAGGCGTGTTACGCCCTGGCCAACGGGGGTCTGCTGGGCATGGGCTTGGGGATGGGCCGGCAAAAGCTCTTCTATCTGCCCGAACCGCACACCGACTTCATCATCGCCGTGGTCGGCGAGGAGTGGGGCTTCCTGGGCATCCTCGTGGTCTGTCTCCTGTTCCTGGTCATCCTGGTCGGCGGGGCCAAGATCGCCATGGCCGTGAAGGACCAATTCGGCTCCCTCTTGGCCATGGGCATCGTGGCCATGATCGGCCTTCAGGGATCCATCAATATGGCCATGGCCATGGGACTCCTGCCCACCAAGGGCATGGCCTTGCCCTTCTTGAGCTATGGCGGCTCCTCCCTGGTGACCAATCTCTTCGCCGTGGGGCTCCTGATACAACTCTCGGGCCAGGCTCAGCAGCGGGAGGGGCCATGAAGTGGATCATAGCTGCCGGTGGCACAGGGGGGCATGTCTTTCCAGCCTTGAGCGTGGCTGCGGCCCTTGGGGAGGCAGACCCGAGGGCCCAGATCCTCTTCGTAGGGACCCCGTGGGGCCTGGAGGGCCGGGAGGTCCCGGCCAAGGGTTTCCGGCTACGCCAGGTGCACGCTCGAGGCCTGATGGGCCTCGGATGGCTCGCCAAGATCAGGACAGTGGCGATCCTGCCTGTCACAGCGATTCAGTGTCTGTGGATCCTCGTGAGCTTTCGGCCCGATCTCGTCCTAGGCATGGGGGGATACGCATCCGGTCCCATGGTCCTCCTTGCGGCCCTCTTGGGCATAGAGACGGCCATCGCCGAGCAAAACGCAGTGGCCGGACGAACCAACAGGATCCTGGCGAGATTCGTCAGACGGGTGTTCGTGAATTTCCCCCAAGGGGGCTCGATGTTCAGTCCATCCAAGGTCTCCGTCACCGGGAATCCATTGCGTGAGGAGTTGGTGGATGCGGCCAAAGGCGCCGCCCCCATGAGATGGGAGGCCAAGCATGGGGAGGAGTTTCACCTCTTCATCTTCGGTGGTAGTCAGGGGGCCTTGGGAATCGACAGGGCCATACTCCACGCCATACCGTTGCTCAGGGATTTCCCGTATCCACTGAAGGTCCTTCACCAGACAGCTCAGGGCAGGGTCCAGGATCTCGATGAGGCGTATGCTGCCTCGGAGATACCCCACACGGTGGTCCCCTTCATCCAGGAGATGGACCGTGCCTACTGCTGGGCCCATCTCGTGGTCTGCAGGGCGGGCGCCACGAGCCTCGCCGAGATAGCCCTCTTCAGGAGACCGTCTGTCTTGATCCCTTTTCCCCATGCGGTGGACGATCACCAGACCGAAAACGCCCGCGTCTTTGAATCGGCAGGGGCCGCGGTGCTCCTGATGGAAAAGGCGCTCACCGGCGAGAGGCTCGCAGGGGTCATCGCCGGCTTGGCAGCAGACCCGGAGCGGTTGAACAAGATGGCCGAGTCGGCATGGACCCTTGCCAGACCTGATGCGGCTGAGGCCATTGCCCGGGAGTGCATCAGGCTCGTGGCAAAGAGGCAGGGCTATGGTTAAGAGATATCGACATGTCCACTTCGTGGGGATCGGGGGCATCGGGATGAGCGGTATCGCTGAGGTCCTCCTCAACCTCGGCTACCGCGTCAGCGGGTCCGACCTCGTGGAATCTGACATCACCCGCAGGCTTGGATCTCTCGGCGCCGAAGTCCACGTGGGGCACCAACCCTCACACCTGGGCCCGGCCGACGTCCTGGTCTACTCATCTGCCGTTCGCCCGGACAACCCGGAGATCCTGGCCGCCAGGGAACGCGGGATCCCCGTCATCCCTCGGGCGGAGATGCTGGCCGAACTGATGCGGCTCAAGCATGGCATCGCCGTGGCAGGTGCCCACGGAAAGACCACCACTACCTCGATGATCGCCACCATCCTGGCGCGGGCAGGTCTGGACCCCACCGTTGTCATAGGAGGGAAAGTGGACAGCCTTGGCGGCAGCGCCAAGTTAGGACAGGGAGAGATACTCGTTGCCGAGGCTGATGAGAGCGACGGGTCCTTCCTCAAGCTCTCCCCCACCATCGCGGTTGTGACCAACCTGGATCGGGAGCACCTGGACCACTATCGCGACATGGAACACATCCGCCAGACTTTCGTGGATTTCATCAACAAGATCCCTTTCTACGGGGTTGCGGTGCTGTGTCTGGACGACCCACATGTACCAATGCTCTTGCCACGCGTCGAGAAGCGGATCCTCACTTATGGCCTCGTTCCTCAGGCGGATCTCCAAGCCCAGGATATAGAACTGCAAGAGCACACGGCCCTGTTCCAGGTCTCGTTCCACAAGGAACCCCTGGGGGAGGTTGGCTTGAAGCTGCCAGGGGTCCACAATGTGCTCAACGCACTGGCTGCCCTGGCGGTGGGTCTCGAGCTGGAGATCCCTTTCGATCTAATGCGGGAGGCCCTCGAGCAGTTCGAGGGTGTGCAGCGCCGCTTTCAGATAAAGGCCATCATCGACGACATCATAGTGGTGGACGACTACGCGCACCATCCTTCCGAGATAAGGGCTACCCTTCACGCGGCCAAGCTCGGGTGGGGGAGGAGACTCCTGGTGGTGTTCCAGCCTCACCGATACAGCCGTACAAGACACCTTTGGGAGGATTTCCTCACCGCCTTCCACGAGGCGGACACCTTGATCCTGCTGGACGTATACCCAGCCGGAGAGGACCGAGTGGAGGGGGTAGAGGTAACCGAGATGTGTCGTCAGATCAGAGAGCGTGGGCATCGAGATGTGAGATATCTCCCGGATCGCTCCAGCGCCGTCGAAGGGGTCATCTCTAGCCTCATCCCCGGAGATATGGTGATGACGCTGGGGGCTGGGGATGTGTGGAAGGTCGGTGAGGAACTGGTGGAGAGGTTGGAGAGGGGGGACTGGCCGCAGCACGAGGAGAAACCGTGAGGGAGATGAAGCCGCATGTCGGATCAGCGAGAGATCCGCTCTGGGCTGAGCTCAGAGAGATCTGTCAGGGGCCGGTCATGTTGGCGGTATCCATGAGCCGTTTCACGACCCTCCGTGTGGGAGGGCCCGCCGAGGCCTTGGTCTGCCCCACCTCGCCGCTGGAGGTGGCCAGGGTCGTGAAGTGGGCCAAGCAAAGGGGAGTCGCTGTCTCGGTCATGGGGGCGGGGAGCAACCTCCTGGTGCGCGACGGAGGCATCCGAGGGCTGGTCATGCGAATCGGTCCGCCCATGGAGCGGTGGGAGGCCAGAGAGGAGGACGGTAGGATCCACCTCAAGGCCCAAGCAGGTCTCCCCCTGCCCCGTCTCCTCGGGCTAGCCGTGCGAAGCGGGTGGGGAGGCCTGGAATTCCTCGTGGGGATCCCAGGATCCTTGGGAGGGGCCGTGGCCATGAACGCTGGTACACCGGACGGGTGTATGGGGGGCCTGGTGGAGGAGGTCACCTGGGTGGACGAATCTGGAGGCATCCTCACCCGCGGACGCGTCGATCTCGATTTCTCCTACCGCCGACTGCACCGCCCACGCGGGGTGGTCGTCGTGGAGGCCTGCCTCGCCTTGGTGCCCCGGGATCCTCGGGAGGTCCGGGAGGAGCTGAGGCAGCGCATGATCCTTCGGAGGCGCACGCAGCCTCACGGGATTCCCAGCGCTGGCTCGGTCTTCAAGAACCCTCCTGGAGACCACGCTGGGCGCATCATAGAGGAGCTGGGCCTCAAGGGGCTGAGGAGGGGAGGCGCGATGATCTCCTCCCTCCATGCCAACTTCATAGTCAACACTGGCGGGGCCAGCGCAGGCGACGTCCTGGGGCTCATCGACGAGGTGCGGCAACAGGTGCAAAGGTCCTGCGGGATCCATCTGGAGTTGGAGATCCAGGTCTTGGGGGAAGACGAGTGAAAGCGAGCCGCACGGGGCATCCCGGGCCAGAGGGCAATCAGTGGTTGAGGCGCGTCGTGCGGCTCAGACGATGGAGCAGCCTCATGGCCGCCACCAGCGGGGCCCTCTTGGTGGCCGTGGGGGGGTGCCAGCTGCTCATCTCCTCCAGTCTGATCTCCCTGACACGTGTCGAGGTGAAAAGCGACGGACGCTTGGAAAGGGGAGAGATCCTGAGGTGGGCCAAGGTGACGCCGGGCGAGTCGCTCCTGCTCCTGAGCCTCAAGGAGATCCGGTCCCGGATAGAATCCCATCCATGGGTGGAGCGCGCATGGGTCCGGCGAAGACTGCCCAATACCTTGGAGATCACGGTCAGTGAGAAGAGGCCCGTGGCGAGGATCATGGTGGATAAGGACTTGTTCCTGATGGACCGCAAGGCGTCCATCTTTCCCCCCTTGGACCGCTCCCTTGAAGGAGGCATCACCGTCGTAGGTCTCAAGGAATCGGACCTCTGGCGTCGGCCCGAGGCTTGCCAGAGGGTGCTGCAGGAAGCGGTGGAGCTCCTCTCCATCCTCGCGAACAACCCGGAGTGGAGGGTCAAGGAGGTGGGGGTGGATCCGGACCGAGGCCTTCGCTTGGCCCTAGAGGGAGGCCCGGAGGATATCCGGATCGGGTTCGGGGACCTGAACCAGAGGCTGGAGCGGTTGGACAAGATCCTCAAGCACTTGCAAAGAGATGGGAGGCATGAGCGTACCCAGTGGATCGATCTGCGGTATCCGGAGAAGGCCACGGTGAGGTTCAAGGGATGAGGCCCCTGGCGGGCAAGGCAGTCTCCTCGATGGCGCCAAGGCCCGGGGTGGTGTGCCTGGGTCTTGGAGGAGGCGGGAGTGCAAGCAGGGAGCGTCACGACCCTTTGAGGGAGCTGGGAGAGGGCGGTGCTAGGCACAGGGTGGTCTGGAGGGCGATGCTGCCATGGCCAAACAAGGCAATCTGGTAGTCGGTTTGGACATAGGGACCACGAAGATATGCGTGATCGTGGGCGAAGCGACGGACAGCGGGCTGGATGTCGTGGGCATCGGGACTCACCCCTCCAAGGGCCTCCGCAAAGGGGTAGTCATCAATATCGACAGCACCGTGAGCTCCATTCAGAAGGCGGTGGAGGAGGCCGAGCTGATGGCGGGCTGTCATATCAGCCGCGTCTTCGCTGGAATAGCCGGGGGGCACATCAAGGGCTTCAATAGTCATGGCGTCATAGCTGTCAAGGAAGGGGAGGTTTCCGACAACGACGTAAGACGCGTGATCGACGCTGCCAAGGCCGTGGCCATCCCCCTCGACCGTGAGGTCATCCACGTGATACCTCAGGAGTTCATCCTGGATGATCAAGACGGGATACTCGATCCACTCGGGATGTCGGGAGTCCGCCTCGAGGCCAAGGTGCACATCGTCACTGGCGCAGTGGCCTCGGCCCAGAACATCATACGAAGCGCCAACCGCGCAGGGCTCGATGTCGTGGACATAGTCCTTCAACAGCTCGCATGCAGCGAGGCCACGCTGAGCTCGGACGAGAAGGAACTCGGCGTCGCCTTGCTGGATATCGGTGGGGGGACTACGGACGTCGCCGTATTCCATGGTGGGAGCCTCAAACACACGGCAGTCCTCGGCGTCGGAGGAAACCACATCACCAGCGATATCGCCGTGGGACTGAGGACCCCGATGGTAGAGGCCGAGAGGATCAAACGCAGGTACGGCTGTGCCTTGACCAGCAGGATCCAGAACGAGGAGACCATAGAGGTCCCCAGCGTTGGGGGGCGAAAGCCCAGGGTCCTCTCCAGAAAGATCCTCGGGGAGATCGTCGAGCCTCGCGTGCAGGAGATCTTCGAACTCGTGCACAACGAGCTCTCCCAGGCGGGCTATGACACCCTCATTGCATCGGGCATAGTCCTGACGGGTGGTGCCGTGGTCATGGACGGTATGCCAGAGCTCGCCGAACAGGTCTTCAACGTCCCTGTTCGTCGAGGGACCCCCAGGGGAATCGGTGGCTTGGTGGATGTCGTCAACAGCCCGGTATACGCCACTGGGGTGGGATTGGTCCTCTACGGTAGCCGTCAGCAGGCCACAGAGGGGAGATTCCGTGTGGGGGACCGCAACATCTTCGCCAAGGTCTTGAAGGTCTTCAAGAGGTGGGTGGAGGACTTCTTTTAGGGGGAGGGCGGAGGCCAGTGGCCTGTGGTCAGTTGGGAGTCGACTGAGAGGTACTGCCCGTGTTGCCACAATGCGTGCCAAAGACCATCGGCGACTGGCCAAGGACGACCAGTGGACCGAGGCGGGAGGTTTCTCGGGAGGTGCCTTCCGCAGAAAACCCAGGGAGGTGAAGCGATGCTTGAGTTCGAGGAGACGAGGGTCCAAAACGCCAGGATCAAGGTC
>CAZOXN010000013.1:0-15930 GCA_964583655.1 uncultured Desulfarculaceae bacterium
GGACCACGGTCGTCCCCGGGCTATTGGTGGAGGAGGATCTCGAGGAGATCGCGTCACTCCTCCCCCCAGGGATCCCATATCTCCTACAAGGATTCCGGCCGGTGGAGGTGCTGGATCCGAGGCTCAGAGAAGTGGTCCCTTATTCGGAAGAGGTCCTCGATGGGATGAGGGCGCTGGTGGCCAAGGCTGCCTCGAAAAGAAGGGACATGCCCTTTGCCTCACGTCCTCTTTCTGCGGCGGTCCAATCCTCGTGCCATGTGGTCTGAGGCGCGGCTGTCTTCCCTCGCGCTGGCCTCGATGGTGCTGGCTCCGAGGCCTGAAGCGCTGGGGAATGGGGCTGTCCCCTCCAAGCGGGCGATGGCCCCCCGGAGGGGGCAACGTTGACAGGCCGCGGCCTGAAAGGTAAGATCTCGTCCGGTTTGGGCATGCAGGGCTGAAGCCTCGCGCTGAGGGAAGCCATGGGTGCTAGGGTCCTCCTGGTAGAGGACGAGGAACCGATTGCGCAAATGATCCGGGAGGTCCTGATGGAATTCGGCGCAGAGGTCCACTGGGCGGCCGACGGCCTTCAGGCCCGGGATCTCCTGCAGAGAACCTCTTTCGACCTGATCCTCACAGACCTCATCTTCACGCGCACAGGGGGGCTGGACCTCATTCGGTGGGTCCGCCAGCGCGATCCTGCGGTCCCCATCGTGGCCATGACGGGCTTTGGGGCCGAGGCCGCGCAGGAGGCCATGCTGGCCGGGGCCACGGACAGCATCCTCAAGCCCTTCGAGATGCAGCGCCTCCGTCGGGTGATCTCCCGTCACATCCAGGGGAGTCCAACAGGGACGCCCCAAGCCTGAGTGGCCCCGGATTCGGAGGAGATCAGAGAGGGAAGGGACTGGCCTCGCGGCCGGGGGCCTGTCCCTGGTTTGGCTCGGCCGCCTCTCTAGAGTTTGGCCCAGAGCTCCCTCGGTTCAGGTGGGGTCCACCACGGTCTCATCCCCAGGTCCTCGCAGATCACCCGCGCCGCGTTGTAACCAGGGGCCCCGGTGATGTTCCCGAAGGGGTGGGTGCCCGAGCCGCACAGATAGAGCCCGTCGACAGGGGTCCTGTAAGGTCTGAGACCAGGAAATGGGCGGCACTCCAACATCTGGTCCCTGGATGCCGCACCCACGCAATGGTCACCCCTGCGCATGTTGATGAGCTTTCGCTCCACGTCCAAAGGGGTGAAGGCGTACCTGGCTAGGATGTTGTCTCGGTTCAGGTTGGGCGCGTAATGTCGCCATCTCTCCAGGCACACCTCCATGTAATCCTCCTTCACCCGGTCCCATGCCCCGGGCCCTCCGTCTCTCAGGGCATAGGGGGCGAACTGCCAGAGAAAGGCGGTGTGTCTTCCCGCAGGGGCCTGGGTGACGTCATGGAGGGTAGGGACTGCGCATTGCATCCCAGGTTTCTTGGGAGGTATCCCGTGTTCGATCTCTCGGACATGGGCCTCGAAGTCCTCCAGGCATTCGAGGCCGATGTTGTAGTTGAGCCCGTGATCTATGTCTGCGTCGAAGGAAGAGGATGCATAGCGGGGGGGTTCGTTGAGGGCCAGGTGAACCCCGAACAGCACGAACTTGGAGAACTTGAATCTCTCGGCCTTTTCCGAGGTCTCAGCATCGAGCTTGTCCCTGCCCAAGAGCTCCAAGAAGGTCTGAGGGATGTCCACGGAACTGGCCACTACCTTTCTCGCCATGATCCTTCTGCCGTCGTCCAGGACCACCCCTGTGGCCCGGCCTGCCTCGACCAAGATCTCGCGCACATGGCTCGCCTCCCAGACCCTGCCGCCATGGGCCTCGATGAACTTGGATATACCATGTGCCAGGTAATGTGACCCGCCCACGCAGAGGCCTCCCCTCAGGCTCCCGACCATGGCAGAGGCCAGGTTGTATCCCAGCCCGGGCTCGTCCGCCAGGAACATCCTGGTGGTGACGATGAAGATCATCATGGCCCTCATCTGGTCGCTCTGGAAGAATTCCTTGGCCAGCTCGGTGGGGGATTTCTCGGTGATAGCAAGATAATCGCGGCCGAGCTCGCTCCCCTCCAGGATCGCCTTCTTCTCCTCCCACGGGATCGGCGGCGAGTAACTCTCAGGGGTGATGATCTTCTCGTTCATCAGCCTGAAACGACGGAGAAGGTCCGTGTACGTCTCGGCATCCTTCTTGGAGAAGAAAGAGATGTTCCTGATGGTCTTCTGCTCGTCCGTGTGGAAGACCAAGCACCTCCCGTCGCTGAAGGGGGCAAGGGTCTGCACCGGGGGCATGATCATTCGGATGCCATAGCGGTTCAGTTCCAGGTCCTTGTAGAAGGGGAGGTCAGGGATCCATCTCAAGAAGAAGGCATGGAGGTTGTGGTAGAAGCCTGGTATGGTCACTTCCTCTGTGCAAAGGCCTCCGCCAGGTTCCATCCGCCTCTCCAGGACCAGCGTCTCCAGCCCTGCCTTGGTCAGATAGGCCGCGAGGATCTGGCCATTGTGTCCCCCCCCGATGACGATGGCGTCGAAGGTCTCCTTCATGGTCTCCCCCTGTGGTCAAGGGCGACGCTTGCCCCTCTTCCCGCCCAGATAGGCCTCCTGCACCCTCTGGTTCGATCTCAACTCCTCGCCTGTCCCTGCCAGGACGACCCTGCCAGTCTCCAACACGTACCCACGATCGGCTATCTGCAGCGCCTTCCTGGCGTTCTGTTCCACGAGGAGTATGCCCACTTCCTCTCCCTTCAGCTCCAGGATCTTGGAGAATACCTCGTTGACGAGCTTGGGGGCTAGCCCCAAGGAGGGCTCGTCCAGCATGAGTAGCCTGGGCCTGGACATGAGTGCCCTGCCCAGGGCCAGCATCTGCTGTTCACCGCCGCTCAGGGTCTCGCCCAACTGCCTCTCCCTCTGACGGAGGACCGGGAAGATGGTGAAGACCGTCTCCAGGGCCTGCTGTACCTCCTTGTCCGGGAGCACGAAGCCGCCCATGAGGAGGTTTTCCAGCACGGTCATCCTCCTGAGTACTGCCCGACCCTCCTGGACCAGGAACACGCCCCTCTTCACGATCCTGTGGGGAGGGAGCCCAGCGATCTCCTCTCCCTCGAAGAGGATCTCTCCGCGTCTCAACGGGATGACGCCCGAAATCGCCCTCAGGAGTGTGGTCTTGCCAGCACCGTTGGCCCCGATGAGGGTGGCGATCTCG
Source organism: uncultured Desulfarculaceae bacterium (assembly GCA_964583655.1). GTDB lineage: Bacteria > Desulfobacterota > Desulfocorpusculales > Desulfocorpusculum > Desulfocorpusculum > CAZOXN01. The sequence goes on from CAZOXN010000013.1 coordinate 3,198, forward strand.
CCCTTTTTTACGTCCAGATCTATCCCCTTCAGGACCTGGATAGCGCCGTAACCAGCCTCCAGATCTTTGACCTGCAGCATGTCCGAATCCTACCCTTCGTCCCTTCCCAGATAGGCCTCGATGACCTCCTCGTTGGCCTGGACCTCTTCTGGGCCCCCACTGGCGATGAGCCTACCGAAGTTCAGCACGAACACCTGGTGGCATATCCCCATGACCAGGTTCATGTCGTGCTCGATGAGGAATACGGTCTTCCCCATGTTCCGTAGCTCCTGTATCCTCTCCAGGAGGTCCTCTGTCTCTGCCTCGTTCATCCCGGCAGCGGGTTCGTCCAGGAGGAGGAGGCTGGGTTGCAGGGCCAGGGCCCTGGCGATCTCGAGGCGCCTTTGCTCCCCGTAGGCCAGACTCGTGCTCCCCTCGTGGCGTTTCTCCCAGAGCCCCATCCTCATCAAGAGGGACTCTGCCTCCTGATGCAATCCCCTCTCGTGACCGCTGTCCACCGGCACGAGGCTCAAGACCCCTGATCTGGTGCGAATGTTTTGGGCCACAAGGACGTTCTCTAGGACCGTCATGGTCGGGAACAGGCGGATATTCTGGAAGGTCCTGGCGATCCCGAGTCTGGCTATCTCGTGGGGGCGCAGGTTCGTCAGGTCCGTGCCCTTGAACAGTATCGCCCCAGCGGACACGGGCAAGAGACCGGTGATGAGGTTGAACAGGGTTGTCTTGCCGGCCCCGTTGGGACCGATGAGCCCGTAGATTCCTCCCTCCGAAAGATTCAAACTGACCTGTTCGAGGGCCGTCAATCCGCCGAATCGCTTGGACACACCCTTGATCTCAAGCATCTCAAGCCCTGGTCATACGAAAGATCCCGCTCATCCAGGCCCCCACCTCTCTGACCATCTGCCTGGTGACTATCCCGGAGGGACGGAAGATCATCATGAGTACCAAGATGGCACCGAAGAAGAAGAGTCGCCAATCCTTCAGGAAGCGCATGAGCTCTGGCAGGACGCTGAAGATGATCCCCCCTACCACCGAGCCCCAGAAGGTCTGCATGCCTCCCAGGATCACGAACAGTATGGCCGTGGCAGAGACAAGGAAGTTGAAGTTGCTGGACTCGATATAGAACATGTGGTGGGCATAGAGTGCGCCCGCTACCCCGGCGATGAAGGCGCCCAGCCAGAACACCCCGATCTTCAACGCTGTGACGTTGAGGCCGAGACACCCTGCCACCTCCGGGTCGTCCCGCACCGCGTTGAGGGAGGCCCCCAGCCGCGACCTGTCCAACAAGAAGAAGAGGATGATGAAGAAGACCACGCACCCGTAGACCAAGGGGAGGGTGGTGCCCGAAGGGCCTCTGAAACCGTACGCGCCGCCGGTGGGCTCGAAGTTCAAGAAAAAGGTCCTGACCATCTCGCCGAAGGCACATGTGGCCATCACCAAGTAGATCCCCTTGAGCCTCAGGGCCGGGATGCCTATCAGGAGCCCGAGGAGGCTAGCAAGCCCGGCACCGACGAGCAGAGCGGCAACGAGAGGGAGACCCGCCTTGACCGTCAAGTAGGCCGAGCTGTACGCCCCGATGGCCATGAACCCAGCGTTTCCCAGGGAGAGCTGGTCCGTGGTCAATATGGCGTAAACGCTGAGGGCCATGAGGATGTTGATCCCCATGAGCACCAAGACTCCCTCCAGATAGACACTCATCTCTCGTCACGCCCCGGTCGCAACCACCTCTCGAAGGTTGCGGCGTCAACCCGTCACGGCTCGAAGTCCGGCCTGGATCCTAGCCCTCTGGTGGGGCTGGTTCGAGACCTCCCCTCCGGTGGACCAGACGCGCAAGAGGCCCCTGTTCCAACCGCACATGTCATCGATGCCAGGGGGGCACGGCCTTGGGCCCTGAACATGGGATGCCCCACCACTTCATGGCAAGAGGCAAATGCCCCCCCTCATGCCTTCCTCTCCGTTGCCCCGAAGAGTCCCTCTGGCTTGAAGACCAGGAACAGGAAAAAGAGCCCGAAGATGATCATGTCCCTGTAGCTAGCCGTGAAATAGGCATCGTTCATCACCTCGATGACCCCGATCATTATCCCGCCTATCATGGCCCCGCGGAGGTTGCCAAGCCCACCAATCACCATGGCGACCATCCCGATGAGTCCCTGCCTGATCCCGATGAAGGGAGTGATCTGCAGATAGACCAGGGCGGTAAGCACCCCGGCCACGCCAGCCAGTGCACCCGAGGCGAAGAAGGTGAAGGTTATGACGCGGTTCACGTCCACACCCAGGAGGCTGGCGTTCACCTGGTTTTCAGAGGTGGCCCTCATGGCCCTGCCCATCCGCGTCTTCCTGGCGAAGATGTCGATCCCAATCATGAGAGCAAGGGAAGTGGCCAGGATGATGATCTGGATAGAGGAGATCTGGAGCGGTCCCAACTGGAACTGGGCGACCTCTGTGGTCTGTGGGTACCTCAACGGCTCGGATCCCCAGATCTGGGTGGCCAGGCTCTGTAGCAGGATCCCGAAGGCGATGGTGCTCAACAAGGGGCCCAGGAAATGGGCCTTCCTCAAGGGGCGGAAACAGGAGCGCTCTATGATGACGGACAGGATCCCGGCCCCGAGGAGGGCCGCGATCACAGCGACGTACAGAGGGGCCCCGAGCATGGCCAGGGTCAACCCCAAGAAGGCCCCGAACATGAAGACATCCCCATGGGCTATATTGAGCATCTCCAGGAGACCCAGGACGAGGGTATAGCCCATGGCGATGAGGGAATAGGTGCTGCCCAGCATCAGGCCGTTGATGAGCTGCTGCAGGAACATGGATCAGGGCCCCTCTATCAGCGACGAGTCAGCTCACTCCTTCACGGCCGTCCACATCCCCCCCTTGATCTCATAGACCTGCACGTCCTTTATGCCGTCTCCCACCTCGTTGAAGCCCTTGCTCGCCACCCCATCGAAGGTCCGGAGGGTGCTGAAGTGCTCCATGATCTTGGCCCGATCCTTCTGCAGGTCCTCGGGCTTGTTGGCTACCCCCTTCTTCTTTATGGCCTCCACTATCATGAAGACGGCGTCGTAAGCATTCACCGCGTAGTAATCGGGCAGCTTGGTGAACTCCCCTGTGTAGAGCTTCTGCCACGCCTTCTCGTACGCGGCCTTGAACTTCTGGCTCTTGGGCGAGCCGTCGCTCCGATCCCAGATGGTTCCGGAGAACGTCCCCTCCACAGCCTTTCCGCCCTTCTGGGGGACCTCACCCTCCATCAGGGGGGCGGTCCCCATGAACGGCTGGGTCATGCCCTGTCTGCGCGCCTCGGTGATGATGTTGAGTGCGTCAGGACCCAGGGCCCCGAGGCCCACACCGTCTGGGTTCATGGCCTTGAGCTTGGTGATCTGGGCCGTGAACTGGGTGTCGTTGGTCTGGAAGGTCACGGGATCGGTCCCGGTGATCACCTCGATCCCGTTGGCCTTGAAGGCCTCTGGGAGCACCACGGTCCCCACGGACTTGGAGACCGCGTCCTTGATATCCGTCATTATGGCCGCCTTCTTGATGTTGTAACGTTTCTTGAAGGCCTTCACCACGGCGTCCCCGATCTTGTCCTCGGTCAGGGTGTTTCGAAAGGCGTACGGGCGATTGGCCGCGGAGAGACCAGGTTTGGACGATGCGACACAGATCTGAACGATCTTGAGCTGATTGCCCAGGGGAAAGGTGGCCTCCGCCTCGGAGCTATAGTGGGGCCCCACGATGGCCAGCACCTTGTGATCCGCGGTGAGCTTGCGCACCACGTTGACGGCCTCCTGGGGATTGCTGGCCGTGTCCTCTATGAAGAGCTTGAGGGGGACACCGTTCACGCCGCCCTCGGCATTGATCACGTCCACTGCCGCTTGGGCACCTATGGCCTCCCTCTTGCCCACGTTGGCCCCGTGGCCAGTTATACAAAGGGCGGCCCCGATCCGTATCTCCTTTCCCGCGATGGCCTGGGGGCTGGCCTCCCCTGCCATGCACAGGCCAAGTCCCATGATGCAGAGCCCGGCGATCATCATCCTGGTTCTCGATTCCATGGCGCCTCCCTCCTCCTGTGTAGTAGTGAGTCCACAGGGACCCGCTTGTTTCTCCGAAGCTCACCCCCCGCTGACCGGGAGGAAGATCGTGACATTATCTTCGTCCACCACCTTCGCAGTCAAGACTTTTTCCCCTTCCAGGCTCATCCCGTTGAGCATCACCATGTGCCCAGCGAGGATCTTTGAGGCAGAAAACTCTTTCCCCAGACGTTCCGAGACCCTCTTGGCCAATGCCTCCACGGCATGGAAGACCGTCGAACCTGGAGGAAGCTCCAACTCTGCCTGAGCCTCGTCGTCTTCGCCACCCAACGCCCCCAGGAACTTCACCTTCACCTTAGGCATGGCAGGACTCGGCTCCCTTCCTCAGAGAGGCCCAGCTGGGCCAGCTTCTCGATGGTAGGGACACCATTCTCATCCCAGCCGCGCACACGGTAGTAGTCCGCAAGGAGGATGTCGAGCTCCACCATGTGTCCAGCGGCGGGTCCAGCAGGCATGGGCTCCTTCAAGAGGCGCAGCGGCAGGGTGTCGTGTTCTCTTCGAAAACCCTCCCTCAGATTGAAGAGCCTCTCCAGGTTCCATATCCTCTCACCGGCCAGCCAAAGCCCCTCGACCGTGATCCTCGAGCCCATCACCGCGGACAGAAGGGCCGCGGCATCCTCCATATCCATGCCATCGTTGTGAGGCGGGAAGACACAGATGCCCAGGGAGTCCAGCACGGCAGTCTCGTCCTGGGCCTCTTTGGCCGCGAGCCCCTTTCCCGCCACCGCCAGGGGGTCTATGGGCGGGGGTGCCCCGAAGGTCTCCCTGGAGACCAGACCCCTCTCGTGGCAGCCGCCCCTGGGGGACGTGGCGAACTCGATCCCCATGGCCTTGGCCCCTCTCGGGTCGTAAGCTGGGAGCTCCATCCCCTTGACCTGCATGGCGAAATCGAGGGAACCTCCTCCTATTCGCTGCGAAGCCCTGAGGGTCCCCTCGGCCAGGAGATCCCCTATCCCCTCCCTTGTTGCGATACGGCGGATCATCTCCACCATGGCCGCGTGGTTTCCGAAGGAGAGGTCCAGGCCTTCCAGGTCCCCTGGGCCCAGGAGCCCCTTTTCGGCGCACTCCATGGCGAAGCCTATGACGTTTCCGGTGGAGATGGTGTCGAGCCCGAGCTGGTCGCACAGGTGGTCAGCGGCTATGATGGCGTCGATGTCCTGGTTTCCGCACTGGGCGCCGAAGGCCCAGAAGGTCTCGTACTCGGGCCCCTCGGTCACGATCCCCTTGTACGGGCCATCGGCCGCACGGGTCATGTTGCCGCACGACACCGGGCAGGCGTGGCAGGTCACCTTGCGAAGGACCCGGCGCTGCTGCTCCGTGGCGTTGACCTTGTCGATACCGGGGAAGAGCCCTTCGCGGAAATTACGGGTGGGGAAGAGGCCACGCTCGTTGACGATGACCAGGTTCTTGGGGGTGCCGTATCTCCCGAAGAGCTGGAGACGGTCTGCCTGGCGCGCCTTGGCGCGGATGGCCTGATTGGTCCTCCTGAAGGAGTGGGGATCCAGGATGGGGACCCTTCGGCGGCCAGTGGCAGCTATGGCCTTGAGGTTCTTGGAGCCCATGACCGCCCCTGCGCCTCCTCGGCCCGCGGCGCGGGTGCCGCTCACGATGCACGCGAACCTGACCCCCTTTTCCCCTGCAGGCCCTATGCACGCCACCTGCGCCCTTGGATCCATGATCTCGGCCCGGATGGCCTCCTGGGCCCTTTGCGTCTCCATGCCCCACAGGTCCATGGCTGGCCTGAACCGGACCTCACCGTCTTTGACCCAGAGGTACAAGGGCTCAGGGGCCTTGCCCTCGATGATCAGCCCGTCGCACCCCGAAGCGCGAAGGGCCGCCCCTAAGAAACCCCCGGCCAGGCTCATGAGGATGGTCCCTGTGAGAGGGGACCTGGTCAGGACCGTGTACTTGACGCACCACGGGGCCCCGGTCCCGATGAGAGGGCTCGTCAAGAAGAGGAGCCTGTTATCCGGCGAGAAAGGCTCCGTCCCCGGAATCTGTTCGTCGAAGAGGATCTTGGCCCCGAGGCCTCTGCCCCCCAGGAATCTCAGCAACAAGTCCGGGTCAACTCGCTCCCTCCGGGATGTCCCTCGCGTGAGATCGACCCTCAGGAGCGAGAAACCGAATCCCTTACTCGCCATGACCACACCCTCTTACTCCCAGTGCCCAGGACAACGCCCCTTGACTCGGATACCAGTGCCGCCCTTGTCTCAGAACGTCCGGCCCCACACCACGGCCTTCTTCCTCTGGCTGGCCAGACGGGCCATCTCCTCCATGGGCCCGAACTCCATGCACTTGGTCATGCAATGGTGGACACATGCGGGCCTCTTACCCTGTCTCACCCGGTGGAGGCAGAAGTTGCAGTACTCGGTGGGGATGGGGACGTAATCGATCACGATCTTGTCCTTGCCGCGATACATCCTTTCCACAACGCGGATCCCCCACTCGTCGGTCTTCAGGTCGTGCTCCTGCTTGCATGCCAGCTCGCAGGCGTGGCACCCACTGCACCACTCGTAGTCCACGTAGAGTCCGTATTCCATCACAGGCTCTCCTTCTCGTAGATCCCCTCGATCCCATCTTCTGCGCGGTAGACCTTGCACAGGATGGACTTGTACTGCCCGCCGCCAAAGCCGCACTTGGCCTGGGTGCCGTCAGGGATGAGTTGGTTGATGTTCACCTCCCAGACCGCGAAGAGCTCCTCGGCCTTCTTCTCCGGGAGCCACCAGCCATGGGGTGCCTGGACCACCTTGGGGTGGAGCCCTATGAAGTACTTGGCCTTGCGTTTGCACCGGCCATTGGGGCTTTCCACCCAGACCCAGTCGCCGTCTCCGATCCCAAGGGACCGGGCCGTGTCAGGATGGATCTCCAGCACCGGGTGGGGCTCGAGCTCCCTCAAGGACTTGATGTTGCGGTGTTCCGCGTGGAAGAAAAGCACGCTTCGCCTGCCTGTGGAGAGGATCAATGGGTACTCCTTGGAGAGCTCCGGCGTGCTGTACGGGCTCATGTGAGGTTCTTCATAGTATGGGAGGGGGTCATAGCCCCAGCGCTCGAAGTGGGTGGAGTAGAGCTCCACCTTTCCGGTGGGCGTGTTGAACCCTGGTCTTCCGTCCTTGCGCAGGAGGCCCTTCTCGTGCCTGCGGTACGGGGAGGTGGGATGCCCCTTGGGAGGGAACACCCAGCCCTTCTGCTTGAGCTGGTCGTAGTCGAGGCCAGAGGGCTTGAGGAAGTCGTCGAACAGATCCCGAAGGCTCTTCCACTTCAGGTTAGGGTTGAACCTCCTGGCCAGATCGAAGCAGATCTCCTCGTCAGGCTTGCATTCTGGGACCTCCACGGCCTTTTGCATGGCATTGAGGGGTGTCCACCAGGCCCTGATCCCGTCCCGTTCGGCCATGGTAGCAGCAGGAAGCACGACGTCGGCCAGGGCCACGGCCGTGGGATTCATGAAGAGGTCCGCCACCACGATGAACTCCAGACGATTGAGGGCCTCGTAATACTTGCGCGGGTTGGCGGCCGAGGAGAGCATGTTGTTGCCCGCTATCCATGCCCCCTTCAGGGGATAGGGCTCGTCGGTCAGCAGGGCATTGAGGATCATGTCCGCCTGGGCGCGCCAGTGGAACTCCTTCACTATGGGGTAGACATCCATGCCGATGCGCTTGGCCCTCTGCTCTGGGGACATGACATCCCCGTAGTACTCCTCTATGGCCTCCAGGCTCATGGGATAAGGAGGGACGTCGTATGCCATGCGCGCGATGGCCATCCCTCCTGGGATGTCCAGGTTCCCGGTGATGCTCCAGAGATGGATGATGGAGTTGGCCACCAAGGCCCCCTCCGGGGCGAGGTCCACCGGGACTCCCCACTGGATGGAGGCGGGGTGGCTCGTGGCGAAGAGCCGGGCGGCCTCGACGATCTTGTCTTGCGGGACCCATGTGATCCGGGAGACCTTCTCGGGGGGGTAGTCCTGCACGCGCTCTGCCAGCTTGTCGAAGCCGAAGGTCCACTTCTCCACGAACTCCTTGTCATAGAGCTTCTCGTTTATGATCACGTTCAAGAGCCCCAGGGCCAGGGCGCCGTCCGTGCCCGGGCGCAGTTGCAGCCAGATGGCCGCCTTGGAGGCCACCCAAGTGTACACAGGATCCACGACGATGGCCTTGCTCCCCCTCTTCATGCAGTCGATGATCCAAGGGGCCATGAAGCCGTCGTTGCAGGTGTAGGCAGGGTTCTGTCCCCAGATCATGATGCACTGGGGGAGCACCCAGTCAGGATGCTCGTAGCGTTCCTGGAAGAACTGGGAGCAGTCGGGCACCGCATAGTCTCCCTGCGTGATGCGCATGCAGACGAGCCTTGGGTGGAAACAGGAATTGCCGGTGAGCCCCCCCTGGAGCCAGTTGGGGCTGCCGTACGAGTAAGCCAACAGGAGCAGCCACCCGCCGACGTTTCTCCCGGTCCCCTGGATGAAGATCATGGACTCGGCCCCGTGCCTCTCCCTTATCTCCTTCATGCGCCTCTCTATGAGGTCGTAGGCCTCGCCCCAGGAGATCTTCTCCCATTTGTTCTCCCCCCGCTTGCCCACCCTCCTCAGGGGGTGCCTGAGCCGATCGGGGTGGTAGACGAACTCCTTTATGGCCAGGGCCCTCGGGCAGAGACGCCCATTGTTGTAAGGATGGTCCGGGTTTCCCTCCATCTTGACCAGCTTTCCGTCCTTGACGTGGATGAAGACGCCGCATCCACCGTGGCAACCAGGTCCCGCGGACCAGGTGATGGTCCTGACGATCTTTTCGGCTTCCCTTTCCTCTCTCATCTCGCCTCCTATCCGTGCCCTCAGGGGGCACCCGGTTCTCCAATAGGTCGGCCCGAAGCAACCTGAGACACCCGTTCAGGCGCCATAAGCCAGGGAGAAGATCGACTTGACGTCCTCCTGGGTTACCTCCCTGATGTTCGTGGGGAGGAGCCGTTGGCCTACTCGGTGGGCCTTGACCGCAAGGGGATCCAACTCCTCCTTCATTATCCCATAGTCCCTCAGGTAGGGCGAGACCCCGATGCTTTCCCAAAGTCGCAGGAGCTGCCCCTGAAGGGCGGTGCCTGCTCCCTGGTAGCCCCCTGCGTGCGATTCACCTGTCAAGGCCTCCGCTACCTGAGCGAAGAGACCTTCGTCCTGCTGGGCGTTGAACCGGACTACCCAAGGGGCCATGACTGCCACGGACTGACAATGGGTCAAACCCCTGGGGTCCAGGGCCAGGGCCAGGGCGTGAATGGCACCCAGGCCTGAATTGCTCATCCCGATCCCCGCCAGGGTGGCGGCCCTGGCCATGGCCTCGCGGGCCTCCCTGTCCTTGCCGTCCCGGTATGCCCTCGGAAGATAAGCGCCTATGAGGCGGATGGCCTCCAAGGTGTAGAGCCTGCTCACAGGGGTGGCGCCTTTGGATGTATGCCCCTCTATGGCATGGACCAGGGCGTCCAGACCGGTCTCCGCGGTGAGTCTGGGAGACATGGTGATGGCCAACTCGGGGTCCACGATGGCGGCATGGGGTATTGCCCTGCGGTCCCAGATGGATTTCTTGGTCCCCTCCTCAGGGACGTGGACCACCGCGGCCTGGGTGACCTCGGTGCCGCTCCCAGATGTGGTGGGGATCAAGATCATGGGGATCCCGTTTCTCCGAAGGGTGTCGCGGCCGAGCAGGGGGCGCATCTCCCCCCCGTTGGTCGCCACCACCGCAGCCCCCTTGGCCACGTCCATGGGGGAGCCACCTCCAAGGCCTACGATGAGATCGCACTCCCGTTCGAGGACCTCCCTGGCACATTCCTCCACCACGGCCACATCAGGGTCGGGCTTGGGGTTGACGAAGATCTCCACCCTCTTTCTGTAAGGCCCCATGCATGCGAGGGCCCTATCCAGGATGCCGAGCCTCCGGACGTTGGGCCCGGTGACCACCAGGGTCCGCCTGGGATCCAGATCGGCCATGACCTCCCCGAGGCCGCTCAAGGCCCTGAACCCCATCCAGATCCACCGAGGCTGCATTAACCTGTACATCGCTGTTGCTCGACCGGCCGTTCAAAAAGAAAACGGCCCTTGCAGGGACTTGACTCCCTAACTTACTTGCCACGATAATCCAAGTCAATCCCCATCCGGGACTCGTTGGTGCCTTACGAGATGCCCTGGACCCGAGGAGGAGCGCTATGCCCGAGTACGATGCCATCGTCATTGGAGGAGGCCACAACGGTCTCATCCTCGGCAACTACCTGGCCAAGGCAGGCCTGGACACGGTCATCCTGGAGAGGAGGCTGGAGATAGGCGGCGGCCTCAGCACCGAGGAGATCACCATACCTGGTTTCCTCCACAATCTCCACTCCCATTTTCACGACACCATCAACGTGATGCCCCCTTACCTGGACCTGAAGCTGGAGGATTTCAACGCCAGGTACGTGCGTCCCTCTGTCCAGGCGGGGATCGCCCTCAAAGGGGGGCAGGCCATCACCATGCACACGGACCTGGAAAAGACTTGTGCCTCCATCGCCAAGGTCTCACCCAGGGATGCCGAGGCCTATCGGGAGATGGCGCACAATTACGGGGAGTTCATGGAAGCCGTTGTGATTCCGGCCCTCTTCACCCAGCCCCAGCCCCCCTCTGCCCAACCCTCCATACTGGAGTCCACCCCAGAGGGGCTGGATTTCCTGAGGATGGGGAGGCTCAGTCCAAAGGATGTGGTGGACGAATACTTCGAGAATGAACACGTCAAGGCCCTGATCCTCCACCAACTGCCGGTTCCCAGGGGGATCGTCCCTGACTACCACGGCCTGGGGACCGTGATCCCATTGGCCGTGAGCCACACAGAGCACTCGCAGCTGTGCATCGGTGGCTCGCATGTCCTGGCCCATGCACTTTGGAGGTCGTTCTTCGCCAATGGCGGCATGGCCTTGGGCCTCCATCACGTGAGCAGGATCATCGTGGAAGGTGGTGAGGCCAAGGGGGTCGAGACCTCCAACGGAGAGGTCTTCAGCGCCAAACGGTTGGTGGCGAGTGCCATCGATCTCAAGCAGACCTTCCTGGAGCTCGTGGGGGAGGAGAACCTGGAGGCCTCCTTTGTGCAGAAGGTGAAGAACTTCAAGCTGGACGAGTTCTCGCTCTTCGGGGTGCACCTGGCCCTAGCAGAGCCACCCAGACACACCTCCGGGAGATTCGACCCGGACATTGACCAGGCCTTCAAGCTGGACATCGGCCTCGAGACCCCGGAAGACTTCCTGACCCTCTGGTCCGAGATCCGAAAGGGGGAACTGCCCGAGCACCTGGGATTGTTCTGTTCGGTCCCATCGCTCTTCGATCCCACGCAGGCCCCCAAGGGGAAACACACGGCCTTGATCTGGCAGCCAGTGCCCTATAGCCTCAGGGATGGAGGGCCCGAGAGATGGGACGAGGTGAAAGAGGAGTACATGGACCGGTGCATAGAGAGGTGGCGGGAGTACGCGCCCAATCTCACGGATGAGAACATCCTAGCCAAGGCCGCCCTTTCGCCCCTGGACATAGAGAGGAAGCTCGTCAACATGAGATTCGGAGGGGTGTTCATGGGTCGCATGATACAGGGGCAGTTGGAGTACTTCAGGCCTTTGCCGGAGTTGGCCCAGTACAGGACGCCCATAAAGGGCCTTTACCTGTGCGGCTCTTGCTGTCACCCCGGAGGGGGTATCATCGGTGCCCCGGGTTTCATCGCAGCCAACGTCATCGCAGACGATTTGGATCTCGAGAAGTGGTGGGAGTGATGCGGGAGGTTCAGGATGATCACCATCGAGAACGTGCTTTCAGTTGAGAAGGACCGGCAGACCGTGTGGAGGTTCTTCAACGAGATCGAGTCCATCGCAGGGTGCGTGCCCACGTGCAAGAGCTACCGGGTGATCGACGGGGACACCGTGGACTGCGACCTGCGCCTGAAGCTCGGACTGATCCCGCTGGACAGCCGGGCCACGGTCCGGATCACCGAGCGAAGGGAGGGGCGCCACCTCGAGGCCATGGGGGAGACAGAGGCAGGGGAGATGACCAAGAAGTTCGGCAAGGTGGGGGCCGAATCCAAGACCAAGCTCCACATCCTCCTGGATCTCGACGAGGTGGATTCGAACAAGACCCGGATCCATTTCAGGATCAATGCCGATGCAGTGGGGCAGATGAAGAGGGTCTACGAGGCCATCATAAAGGGGCAGAGGGACAAACTGGAGGCCCAGTTCGTAGAGAACATAGCCAAGGTCCTCGGGGCCAAGGTGGTCATCGAGGGCCTGCCTGCGGCCCAAGACGCCCGGGCCGTCTGAGTGCGAGCCCCCTCGTTTACCTGGGATGTCCAATCCCTTGGCTGGTCTTATTGTCCCACTCGGGGAATGGGAGAAAGACCTTCGCCTTCAGGCGACAGTAGTCTGGTACGGTTGCATCCTGGGATGGCTGTTGATCGCAGAGAGAAGAAGAGGAAGAAGCGCCAGGAGAGGCTCAAGGCCAGGCGAAGGGAGGAGGAGCGTCTGGCTCGGAGGGACAAGGCCTACGAGACGGCTTGGGAGGCCGAGGCGGCGTATCTCTCGCGCGATTACCGACTGGCCCTCAGCAAGTGCCTGAGGGCGACCAAGGAGCTTCCCAACGATGACTTCCTGATGGGCATGGCCATCCACACCGCTAAGATCTG
>CAZOXN010000014.1:0-15809 GCA_964583655.1 uncultured Desulfarculaceae bacterium
CCCGTGTTTCAGTGCCAGTGTGGCTGATCATCCTCTCAGACCAGCTACCCATCGTTGCCTTGGTGGGCCATTACCCCGCCAACTAGCTAATGGGACGCGGGCTCATCCCCACGCAGCAGGTCCACCAAAGGCGGATCCCCACCTTTCATCTCCAAGGCCGGGGCCTCGGGGACAATATCCGGTATTAGCCCGCCTTTCGGCGGGTTATCCCGGTCATGAGGGTAGATTACCCACGCGCTACTCACCCGTGCGCCACTTTACTCATCCGCCGAAGCGGACTTTCTCGTCCGACTTGCATGTGTTAGGCACGCCGCCAGCGTTTGTTCTGAGCCAGGATCAAACTCTCCAGTTTATTCGGGCAAGAGATCCTCTCGGATCCCTTTGTGAGCGATCCCTCACGCGCGGTTGCGGCTATTTAGTTTTCAAAGATCGATGGGACGGAGCCCGGAAAAAGGGGGAGAAAGATATCCTTTCATTTCCCGACCACGGGAAATGCCGCCTCACCCCATTCGCATTACAAAAGGATTATACTTCCTTTTTCTTGCGTGTCAAGAAAAAAATCGCACCGCGCGCAACCCCTCATTTCGGGAGCCGTCCAGCCGAGACCCTCAGCCCGGATCCCCCTGCGGAGATGCCACGACCCGGTGGTAAACCTTCTTGCCCTTGCGAAGAAGTATTCCCCCGCCCAAGAGATCCCCTTTGCCCAGGAGTTCCTCGTGCGATCCGATCCGCCTCTCGTTGCAGTACGCCCCACCTTGGGCTATCAACCGCCTCGCCTCGCCCAAGGACTTGCACAGGCCGGTCTCCACCAAGAGCACAGGGGCCGGCACACCCTCACGGAGCCTCCGCTCCTCCACCTCGGTGGTGGGGATGGACGAGAGGTCAGCTCGATCCATCCGCCTTGGCACCGAACTGCTCGGAAGCAGGCCTTGAGGGATTTCCTTGGATCCGAAGATCGCGCTCGCCCTATGAGCCTCCAGCGCCGCCTCTCCCCCGTGGGCGATGCGGGTGGCCTCATAGGCCAGCACCGCCTTGGCCGGGTTGAGATCCGCACCCCTCAGCCCCTCCACTGCACGGACCTCGTCCATCGGAAGGAACGTGAAGAGGGCCAGGAACCTGGTCACGTCCGAGTCCTCGGTGTTTATCCAGAATTGGTAGTATTCGTAAGGGGAGGTGCGTTCAGCATCCAGCCACACGGTCCCGCTCTCCGTCTTTCCCATCTTGCGGCCAGAGCTCGTCTCCAGCAGCGGGAAGGTGATGCCGTAAGCCTGGGCGCCCTCCAGCTTGCGGATGAGGTCGATACCCGCCACGATGTTGCCCCACTGATCGCTCCCACCCATTTGGACAGTGCAATCGTAATTGCGAAAGAGGTGCCAGAAATCGTATGCCTGCAACAGCATGTAGTTGAACTCGATGAAGGAGAGGCCCCTCTCCAGTCCCTTGCGGATCGACTCAGCGGCGAGCATGCGGTTGACGCTGAAGTGGACCCCTATATCCCTCAGGAACTCTATGTAATTCAAGGGACACAGCCATTGATCGTTGTTGAGGAGCAAAGCCCGGCCCTCTTCGAAGTCCAGGAACTTCTCCAACTGCCTCCGAAGGCCCAGGGCGTTCTGTCTGATCTCCTCCAGGGAGAGGATCTTGCGCATCTCCGTCTTGCCGCTCGGGTCCCCTATGAGACCCGTGCCACCCCCGATCAGGGCGATGGGACGATGACCGTGTCGTTGCATATGCACCAAGGCCATGATGGGGACCAGGCTCCCCACATGGAGGCTGCTGGAGGTAGGGTCGAAGCCGATGTAACAAGTCGCTTTGCCCCTGAGCAGTGCCCTAAGGGACTCCTTTTCCGACGCTCCGTCCGCGGTCATTTGGTAAATGAAGCCACGCTCTTCCAGGACATCGAGGACGTTGTTCAACTACGTTGGGACCTCCAGTGGCTCTCTATGGGGAGGGGAGAGAATCGATCTCTTTCTGAATCTGCCTTCGCATCTCTTCTTCCACGGCCGCCTCCAAGGCCCTCTGGTAGGCCTCACGGGCCTCGGATACCCTTTTCAACCTAACCAGGGAAACCCCTTGATGAAAACAGACGGCCGCCAGGGTAGAACGGTAGAGGTTGATCTCCTCCTGGCTGGACCTTCCCGCCTTGGGCTCTCTCTTCTCCAGTATGGAGCGGGCACGCTGAAATGCCTGTAGGGCCTCTCCGTCCCGCCCTGTCTCTTGGTAAACCCCCCCGAGGGCGAGGTAAGGGTCCACGTACTGACCCTTGAGATCGATGGCCGCCTTGAAATGCTCTATGGCCTTCTCCGTGTCCCCTTTCCCCTGGTAGGCCAGGCCCATGTTGTAGTGGGCGAACTCGGGGGTCGCATAGAAGAGATTGTTCAGGGCCTTCTGGAACATGGCGATGGCCTCATCCCATCTCTTCATCCTGGAGTACACCACCCCGAGGTTGTTGTAGGCCTCAGAGTAGCTCGATCTCAATCGCGTGGCTTCCTCGTAATAACGGATACCCTCGTCCAAGCGTTTGTAGTAGTCCACATAGACCAAGGCGATCCTGAATTTCACCTCGGGGTTCTTGGGGTCCATGGCATCGGCCTCCATGTAATGCTGCAGGGCAGCCGGATACCTCCCCTCCCTTAGATGCGCATCCCCCACGTTGATGAGGCTCTCGACCTTGGAGGAGACCGCCGATGGCGGCTCTCCTTGCTGCATGGCGCATCCCAAGGCCCCTAACGCCCAGGCGAGCCCAAGGCACACCAAGGCCCATGGACGCTTGCCCAAGGACTTGTTGCCCTTTTCCTCGCCAGCGTTGAACCAGACCCAAGGCACAGATACCCTCCCGCGGGCCAGAGACACCATGTGCGGTCCTGGGTGCGGTTCTATAACACACCTATGAGGCCCTGTCAACGCAAGGCGCCCCGATCGCTGGTTGCATCAGGGACTCTTCCCCGACGGCCTCTTGGGCCCGACAGGGCACTCAGAACATGAACCTCCTCATGTGGACATTGACCAGGAGGCCGATGGCCATCAAGGACGTGATGAGCGATGAGCCACCGTAGCTGATGAAGGGCAAGGCGACCCCGACGACAGGGACCAAGCCCACGGTCATCCCGATGTTGATCACCACGGGCCAGAAGAAGAACGCCACCACCCCCAGGGCCAGCAGCCTCCCGCTCGAGTCCCCTGCCCGGTATGCTACACGAAGCCCGTAGACCAACAACACCAGGAAGAGGGCCACCAGGACCAAGGCCCCTACAAACCCCCATTCCTCGGCCCACACGGAGAAGGCGAAGTCGGTGTGGTGCTCGGGCAAGAAGCGCAGCTGACTCTGGGTCCCGTGCAAGAACCCCTTGCCGAGAAGACCTCCAGAGCCCACAGCGATCTTGGACTGGGTAATGTGATAGCCAGCCCCCAGAGGGTCTCTCTGTGGGTCCAGAAAGATCCTTATTCGATTTCGCTGATACTCAGCCAGCCCGTGCCAGACAATGGGCATAGCCACAAGGGTCAGCAAAGATATCTTGAGGAAGGATCGGACCCGAAACCCGGCCAAGAGTAGCATCGATACGGAGATGGCCACCAACAAAATGGCCGTTCCGAGGTCTGGCTCCACTACCACCAACAAGGCCAAGAGGGAGATCACGCCCAACGGGCTCAAGACCTCCCGGATCCCATAATGGCCTCGAGGGCTGGGGTGCGTTTGGAAGAAACGCGTCAAGGCCAAGATCATCACCCACTTGCAGAGCTCAGATGGTTGAAATGAGAGGGGCCCCAAGGATATCCATCGCTGCGAGCCTGAAGTGATCTTCCCTAGGACCAGGACACCCACCAGCAGGATCGTGACGAATCCCAGGAGGATCCACGCATATTCCAGCCAACGCCTGTAATCCACCGCCGCCACCAGCGCGCCCACGGCCAGGCCCGCGGCCATGAATATGGCCTGCTTCACATAGATGGGTGGGCCGGATGCGGGGATACCCTGGGCAGCGGCGCTGTACAGGCTAAGTATCCCTATCCCGCCCAGGCCCAAGGTGATGACCACTACGCCCCACTCCACCCTGGAGAGAAGCTGCCTCTTTAAGGTTTCCATCTCGTTCCAGCTGGTTGGCCTTTCGAAAAAAGGCCTGAAGGACGCGCTGGGCCACTGGGGCGGCCTCTGCCCCCCCATGGCCAGCGTGCTCCACGATGACCGAGACCGCTATCCTGGGTTCGTCCACCGGGGCAAAACAGACAAACCAGGCATGATCCTGGAGTGCCTCCGGCACCGGCGAGTGCTTGCCCTTGACCTTCTCTGGCATGCGCACCACCTGTGCCGTTCCGGTCTTACCCCCCACGTCCACCCCCTGAACCTTCGCCCTCTGACCCGTACCCCTCGGATCGTGAACCACCCCCCGCAGGGCCTCCCGCATCAGCCTCAGGGTCGCGGCACTGGCCGGCACCTTGCCCTGGTACTGCGGCTCGAAGCTGGCCAGCACCTTCCCACCGACCGCTTGAACGCGCTGGACCACCTGAGGGACCACGATGCTCCCCCCGTTGGCCACGGCACTCATCACCACGAACTGTTGCATCGGGGTGACATTATTGAAGCCCTGTCCGATGGCCAGCGAAAGCGTCTCCCCCTGGTGCCAAGGCTCCCCGAATCGCTTTTTCTTCCAAGCTGATGTGGGCACAAGCCCCGGCTTCTCCTGATCCGCGTCGAACCCGGTGACCTGCCCCAGACCGAACCCTTTGGAGTACTTGGCGAGCCGATCCACCCCCACCATCTGCCCAACCTGATAGAAATAGACATCGCAGGACTGGATGACCGCCTCCCGAAGGCGCATGAAGCCGTGCCCCTCCTCCTTCCAGCACCTGTAGTCCCTGTTGCCCAACGTGTACCGACCGGTGCACAGCAGGGCCGTGTCCTTGGTGATCACCCCCTCCTCCAGCCCGGCAACGGCTGTGATGACCTTGAAGGTGGAGCCTGGGGGATACTGACCTGCCAAGGCACGGTTCGTCAAGGGGCGTTTGGGATCTTCTGTCAGGGCCCGCCAGGCCTCGGGTGAGATCCCCTCCGAGAACTGGTTGGGATCAAAAGAGGGATGGGAGACCATGGCCAGTATCTCGCCTGTCCTGGGATCCCCTGCCACCACGGCCCCGGCCCGACCCCCCAGTGCCTCTTCTGCCTCCTTCTGGAGAGACATGTCCACGGTCAGGACGATGTCGGCCCCTGGCTCGAAGGTCACCTCCTGCAGCACCGCCAGTTGCCTGCCCTGGGCATCTACCTCCACCTGGAGTCCGCCATCCCGACCCCGAAGGTAAGGCTCCAGGCTTCGCTCGACACCGCACTTCCCGATCCGGTCTCCCACCCTGTATCCCCTCCCCCTCCAGTTCCGGAGGACCTCCTCGGTGATCTCCCCCACGTACCCGAGCAGGTGGGCCCCTGTCTTACCGTATGGATAGAAGCGCCGCGGCTCCACCTCCACCCATGTCCCGGGTAGATCCAGTCGGTTGGTCTCCACCCACGCCAACTCCTCCCATCTGAGCCCTTCCTTGAGCATCATGGGTCTGAAGGGGGCCCTCCTCTTGGCATCTCTCAGGCTGTTCAGGGCTGCCTCCCCATCCAGATGCACTCCCTGGCTCAGCCTCTGGATCATGGCAGCTGGGTCCAAGATCTCCATGGGCACGGCCATGAGGTTGAAGAAAGGACGGTTGTCCGCCAAGATCTCCCCGTTTCTGTCGAAGATCAGCCCCCTGATGAAGGGGACGCGGAGCAGGCGGATCCTGTTCTTGTCCGACAACCTCTCGAAGGTCTCCCCCTCCAGGATCTGGAGCTGCCAAAGACGCGCCACCAGGACCGCGAAGGCCAAAGATATGACCACAAAGGCCCACGCAAAGCGCCGCTTCCAGATGCCGCTCTCGTCCTGCTCTTCAGATGGCAAGAACTCCATGTCCCAAAGCCCCCCAGAGGCCAGCTATGGCCACCATCAAAGGGGTTGGCGACCAATGGTCCGTTGTCGGTGGGCGAGGCAAGATCCCACGCTCTTTGCTCCCAGGCGACGGGTAATCGGTCGTCACGCCACGCCTGTCCGATCCCTTACAGGCCGGCATCCCCTCGGCCACAGTCCAAGTCGCAAAAGGCTTGCCCCCCAGGACCCAACGAGCTAACCCCTCGAACCCTGAAGACGCCTCCAACCCTTGCTGGCGATACGATCTATGGGGGCAGCGATCCTTATCAGGAGCGGGCTGATGAGCGCCAGCACCGAGGACTGGATCAAGATCCGGGGCACAGGGCTCCAATGACCCCAGCCGCCCCCTCCTTCCAACAATGTGTCTGCCCCTACCCAGAGGAGCCCGTAGGTCGCCCCGAACCAGAAGCCCACCAGGCCCTGGGCCAAGACCCCATCCACAAAGATCCCCTTGCGGAGCCAATGGCCGCCCAAGCAGAGGACGACCGTAAAGAGGGAAGAGAGTCCCTTGACCCCCCCTGAGAACACGTCCATGGCATACCCCAAGGCGAAGGAAAGGACCAGCCCCCTGATGGCCTCCATACGGAACGCCGCATACATCACCAGGGGGAGGATCAGGGGGGCCTTGATATGGGAGATGGCCAGGGCCCGAAACAGCGTGGTCTGAAAGGAGACCATCACGAGCCCAAGGCAAAACAGAGCCAGCGCATTCATGCCTGCGCCCCCTCCTCTGCCGCACTGGGGAATGCACCCATCAACGGTCTCATGATCGCCCTCTCGGTTTCCTCCCGTGAGGGACCGGGATTCAACGATCTCCTGGATCCTGGGTCAACTCAGGCATGACAGGAGCGGTCCGGGACGATCGATATCTCCCTCACCGAGCCCGCCCCTCCAGGGTACCCTCCTCCAGGAGTATCATCACCTCCTCCAGGCGATCGAAATCCACCTGAGGGGAGACCTCAACCTGCTGGAACAGCCCGTAGCCCTCCTTGGAGACCGAGGTAACCCCGCCCACCAGGAGGCCCTTGGGGTAGACCCCACCCAACCCAGAGGTGATGACCCGGTCCCCCTCCAACACATCCTCGGTCCTGGCAACGTACTTCAGGGCGCAGGGGCCCTTTCTACCCAAGCCTTCCAGCACCCCACGGGCTCGGGTCCTCTGGATCATCACATCCACGCCGCTGTTGCGATCCGTGATCAGCATCACCTTGCAGCTTCTCTCAGCACACTCGATGGTCTGCCCCACTACCCCCTCGGGCACCACCACCGGCATCCCCCTGTCCACCCCGTGGGCCAGGCCCTTGTCGATGACCAGGACGTGGAACCAGCCAGTGGAGTCCTCCCCGATCACCTCCGCCGCCAATGTTCGAAGCTTGGAGCCGCTCTGGAAATCCAGGAGCCTTCGAAGCCTCTCGTTGGACGCCTTTATCTCATGGTACTCTGTGAGCTGCTGCTCCAGTTCCCAGATCCGCTCCCTCAAGGAGCGATTCTCCCTCTCCACGGCCACCAGCCCCAAGTATCCGTCCCAGAAGGCCCTCATGCCGTTGAGCCCTGCGGAGAGGGCAGACTGCACGGGCCTCAGCATCCCGTATATCAATTCCTCGAAAGGCCCCATGCCCCCCGGCTGCCTCCTGTGGGAGGAGACGATGGCCAGGGCCATGAGGATCAGCAATATGGATACCCACAGTGTCCGATACCTGCGAAGCCACATCTCGGTTTCCGGGCGGCCGGAAGGAATACCCGATCAATTACGCAAGAGGACTTCTTTGAACAGATGTAGGTCGTCCAAGGCCTTGCCAGAACCCAGCACCACGGTGGTCAGTGGGTTGTCCGCGATGGTCACGGGCAGTTCCGTCTCCTCCCGCAGCAACACGTCGAGGCCTTTCAGGAGGGCCCCCCCACCCGTCAGGACGATCCCCCGGTCCACGATGTCCGCGGACAACTCCGGTGGCGTCTGCTCCAGCACGACCTTGACGGTCTCCACGATGGCATTGAGGGGTTCGGCAATGGCCATACGTATCTCTTCCGAGCCGATGGTCAAGGTCTTGGGGATCCCGGCCACCAGGTCCCTCCCCTTCACCTCGATGGTCGTCTCCTCGTCCATGGGATAGGCAGAGGCCACCGTCATCTTGATGGTCTCGGAGGTGCTCTCCCCAATGAGCAGGTTGTACTTGCGCTTGATGTACTGGATGATGGCCTGGTCCATCTTGTCACCCGCCACCCGCACGGACTTGCTGAAGACGATGCCGGACAAGGAGATCACCGCCACCTCTGTAGTGCCCCCTCCCATGTCCACGATCATGTTGCATGTGGGCTCCGTAATGGGAAGGCCTGCCCCTATGGCAGCGGCCACCGGTTCCTCGATGACATACACCTCCCTCGCTCCAGCGGATTGAGCGGACTCCTTCACCGCGCGTTTTTCCACCTGGGTGCACCCGGATGGGACGCAGATGATGATCCGCGGCCTCACCAGGCTCCTCCTGTTGTGGACCTTCGTGATGAAGTGCCGTAACATGATCTCGGTCACATCGAAGTCAGCGATGACCCCGTCCTTCATGGGGCGAATGGCCTCGATCTCCTCGGGGGTCCTCCCAAGCATCTTCTTGGCCTCCTCCCCCACCGCCACCACACGCTTGATGCCGCGCAGATCCCTGCGCACAGCCACCACCGAAGGCTCCATCAGGACGATCCCCTTGCCCTTGACGTAGACCTTGGTGTTGGCAGTGCCCAGGTCTATGGCCATGTCGTTGGAAAAGAGGCCGAAGACGAAATCCAACATGGTCGCTGCTTCCTCGCGATACCGAGCGCTGTCCAGGGGGAGGAGTCGAACGCCCCTGCTTGCCCTCGGCCCAGTCAGCATAGCAGAGACCTCCGGAGGTTTCAAGCGCCGCCGAACCTCAATCCCCTGTGATAGCTCGCAGTTGGTCAAAGGGGGTGGTGGCACTTCCCTTCGCTTAAAGTCTTCGGCTCTTGATTCTCCAAAGGACTCGGGTTCACCCCTGGCCCACGCCCGTTCAGACCCCTCAAGGGTTTCACGCTCACGAGGGATCTCAGAGAAATGGCCTCAGCTCTCGGGAGGAAACCGCCCCCTCACGCAGCACCCTCAAGGGGGATCGGGTGCAGTCAAGGACCGTGGAAGGCAGGCCCCCCTGGGTGGGCCCGGCATCGAGGATCAGATCTACCCCCCCTCGGATCACCTCGCAGAGCTCCCCCACCTGCCTCGGGGAGGGCCCCCCTGAGACGTTGGCGCTCGTCCCTGTCAGGGGCGAATCCAAGAGGCTCACCAAGGTCTCTGCCACGGGATGGGGGGACCAACGCACGGCCACCCCCCCTGTGGGTCCCACCAGGGCTTCCGGTATGTGCGGCTTGGGGGGGAGGACCAGGGTCAAGGGACCGGGCCAAAACGCCTCCATGAGGGCCCGCGCCGTGTCAGGGATCCGCGAGGCCACGGCCCCCACCCTCTCCACCGTGTCCACCAGACACAAGAGGGGCATGTGCCGAGCCCTTCCCTTGAGCCTGTATATCCTGTGGAGGGCCTCATGGCTGAAGGCGTGAGCCCCCAGGCCGTAGAAGGTCTCCGTGGGAAAGACCACTAGACCCCCCTCCTTCAGGAGCCGGGCTGTGTCCCTGAGGAGGAGTCGGTCTGGATTCAGGACATCTATCCTGTGCACCGGGGTCTCAGGTGCACGCCCCATCACCCGTCCTTGGAGAGGTCCGCCCCTCGCTCCACACGGTCGGCCTTCTCTCGGAGGGAGGTGACCATCTCCTTCCTGGCCGCCACCAACCGCTCCCGTATCTCTGAAGAGGCCAGGGCCAAGATCTGGCCGGCCAGTATCCCTGCGTTGCGCGCCCCGGCCTTGCCCACGGCCATGGTGGCCACAGGCACACCAGGGGGCATCTGGACCGTGGCCAGGAGGGAATCGAATCCCCTAAGGGGGGAGGAGTCTATGGGGACGCCGATGACGGGGAGCACCGTATGGGCCGCCATCAGGCCCGCCAGGTGGGCCGCGGCCCCAGCCCCGGCGATGATCACTCCAATGCCTTCGCTCGCCGCCTCCTGGGCCAGACGGATCGCCCGTGACGGATCCCTGTGGGCCGAGGCAACGGTCATCCGGCAGGGGATCTCGAGTTCCTCCAGGGCCGCCTTGGCCTCCCTCATCACGTGGAGGTCCGAGTCGCTCCCCATGACGATGAGCACCATGGGGTGATCCTTCACCGGCCACCTCCCCTCATGCGGTCGAGGGCCCTTCGACCCATGTCCCGGCGGAAATGAGCCCCTTCCCACTGGATCTTCTCCACGGCCCGGTAAGCCCTGTCTATGGCCTCCTTCACACCGTCCCCTCGCGCGGTCACGCCCAGCACGCGGCCACCGCTGGTGACGATCCTCCCGTCCTTCTCGGCAGTGCCGGCGTGGAAGACCACCACGTCCTCCATGCCCTGGATCTCCTCCAGCCCCGAGATGGGCCTCCCCTTCACATAGGCCCCGGGATATCCTTGGGATGCCATGACCACGCACACCGCGGCCCTGGGGTCCCAGCGCGCCTCAACCAGCCCAAGCCTCCCTTCCACCACCGCCTGGAGCAGGGGCACCAAGTCGCCCTCGAGCCTCATCAAGAGCGGCTGCGCCTCAGGGTCCCCCAGCCTGACATTGAACTCCAGGACCTTGGCGGATCCATGGGAGATCATGAGCCCAGCGTAAAGGACCCCTCTGTACGTGGCCCCCTCAGCGGCCATGGCCCTCACCGTGGGGTGCATGATCTCGACCATTATCCGCTGGTGCAGTTCAGGTGTCACCACCGGAGCAGGCGAGTACGCACCCATTCCCCCTGTATTGGGGCCCCTGTCTCCGTCATAGATGGCCTTGTGGTCCTGGCAACTCGGGAAAGGCAAGACGCACTCCCCGTCGGTGAAGGCAAGGAAAGAGGCCTCTTCGCCTTGGAGGAACTCCTCCACCACTACCCGCTCTCCCGCAGGACCGAAGGCCCTCTCCACCATGATCTTGTCTATGGCGGCCAGGGCCTCCTCCACTGTGAGACAGGGAAAGACCCCCTTGCCCGCTGCCAGGCCGTCGGCCTTGACAACCACCGGGGCCCCCTTGTCCCTGATGTGAGCGCGCGCCCTTGCTGGATCCGAGAAGACCTCGAAGGCGGCGGTGGGGATCCCGTGGCGCCTCATGAGTTCCTTGGCAAAGGCCTTGCTGCCCTCCAGGCGGGCCGCCTGGCCGCTCACCCCGAAGAGGTTAAGACCCCTCTTGGCGAAGAGATCCCCGATGCCGCGCACCAGAGGCTCCTCCGGACCGACCACGGTCAGGTCCACCCCCTCGCGGGCAGCAAAGGCGGCCAATTGCTCTATCTCATGTGGCTCGATGGGGACGCAGCGGGCAAGCCTAGAGATCCCGGCATTGCCAGGGGCACAGTAAAGGCGGCTCACCAGTGGACTCTGACGGATCTTCCACACCAGGGCATGCTCCCTACCCCCACCCCCTATCACCAGCACCTTCATGGAGAAATCCTTGCATTGCCCGAAGATCTCACTAGCCATCCACCCATGGCCTGTCGGTCCCCTCGCCTTGTCCCCCCGGGTGGCGGCCAGTGGGAGGCGCGTACCGAGCCAGGTAATCGGAGATGGCCCTGTCGTACCGGCTCGTCCTTTGGAAGGCCTTGTGGGCCAACCGGCGAGAGGTCTCCTCTGATACCGCCCCACCGCTTCGATCCATCTCGGCCAGGATGGATGAGTAGTCGTTTGGATCCACCACCACCACGACCCCGGAGTGATTCTTCGCAGCGGCTCGGATCAGACAGGGCCCACCGATGTCTATGTTCTCCACGGCCTCCTCAAGGGTGCAGCCGGGACGGGAAACCGTGGCCTCAAACGGGTAGAGGTTGACCACCACCAGGTCGATGGGGAGTATCCCGTGGCCTCGAAGCTCCCGAAGATGGTCCTCCCGATCCCTCCTGGCGAGTATCCCACCATGTATGAAGGGGTGAAGGGTCTTGACCCTCCCATCGAGCATCTCCGGAAAACCTGTCACAGCCGCGACCTCCGTCACCTTGACGCCATTGTCTGCCAGGGCCCTGAAGGTGCCGCCCGTGGAGAGTATCTCCACCCCCATCCTCCCCAAGGCCGTTGCCAACTCCACGATCCCCCGCTTCTCTGAAACGCTCAGGAGCGCCCTGCGAATCCGAATCATCTCCTCTCCCTCATCTGCTCCTAAAGTCCACCTCGGGCCTGTCTGAAAGACCGCCGGATGAGCGCACCCTTGTGGGCAGTACACCTTGGTCCGCCGAGAGGACCACGGGCAACCGACCACCAAGAGCGGCAAAGGATCCATTCACTTGAAGACCCCGCGCCGAGGCCCCCTACTTCGTCTTCCACTCGAACACCCCGTCCCACCCCTCCCCCGGTGGTGAGGCCTGGAGCACGCGGCATCGCTCCAGATAGATCACCGATGGCGTATCTTGCTCCTTCAGGGCCAAGACCTTCTGGAAACACTCCATGGCGCGCTCCCAATGGAGCCCTCGGTAATAGGAGAGACCCTGGGAGAAGACCTCGATCCAACCCCCGGGAGGAGGACCATCCTCTTTTCGGCCGAGGACCTCGTAGAGGGTCACGGGCTTGGCCTTGCCCTTGACGCGCACGCAATCTAGTTCCCTACAGATCAGACGGTCCTGGACTTGCTCGTGCGTGAACTCGCTTATGATGATATGGGTCCCATACTGTTTGTTGAGCCCCTCCAGTCGCGAGGCGAGGTTCACCGCATCCCCCATCACCGTGTAGTCGAACCTCCTCTCAGAGCCCATGTTCCCCACGACCATCTCCCCGGTATTGACCCCGATGCCGATGTCGATGCGAGGCATCCCCCTCCGCTCCCAGCTCACCTGGAGCTTATGGAGCTCTTCCATCATGTCCAGGGCGGTCAGGCAGGCCCTGATGGGATGGTCCTCCTGAGGAAGGGGGGCACCGTAGATGGCCATGATGGCGTCCCCGATGTACTTGTCCACCGTGCCGTCGTGCCTGAATATGACGTCGCTCATCTCGGTGAGGTATTCGTTCAAGAGATGGACCAGGCCCTCGGGTGTAAGGGACTCCGAGATGGTGGTGAAGCCACGGATATCGCTGAAGAGGACCGTCAGCACCCTTTGCTCCCCGCCCAGCTTCAAGGCATTGGGGTCCTTCAGTATCTGGTGGACCACGGCAGGGGTCACATAGGCCTGAAAGGCCCCCTTTATCTTGCGCTTCTCCCGTTCCTCGTGGATATACTTGTAGACGCTGACCCCGAGGTAGCTCACGGGGATCATGAGACTCGGGTAGATCACGTTGAGCCAGGCCCCCCAACGAACCAGGACCAAGGTGTTGACATAGAGATGCGCCCCGAAGACCACGATCATGCACGCCCCGCCAGGTATGGGTCCCAGCCTCGCGAAGAGCCATCCCAAGCCAAGACCCAATGAGATCAGTAGGAGCATGTCCATCACCGAGGCCCACTCGGGCCGCAGGATGAAATCCCCCCTTATGACGTTGTCTATGACGTTGGCGTGGACCTCCACCCCGGGAAAGACACTGGCCAGGGGTGTCACCCGCAGGTCATAGATCCCGGTGGCCACGGCCCCGACCAGGACGATCTTGCCCCTCACCTCTTCCGGGTTCAACCTGCCCCGGACCACATCCGAGGCAGAGACATAAGGAAAAGTGCGGTCCTTGCCCCTGTAGTTGATGTGCATGAATCCCAACTCGGTGGTGGGGATCCACCCCTTTTCCCACTGGATCCCCGCCACCCCGTACTCCTCGAGATGGATGATCCACTGGGACGGATCCCTGCTGAAGCGAAGGGCCTGCAAGGAGAGGGGCAGGAGGTAGTGACCCTGGTACTCCATCACCAGGGGCACCGACCGCACCACCCCGTCGGTGTCCGGGACCATGTTGAAGTACCCGAATGCCCGAGCGGATTTCTCGATGACAGGTATATTCCCCTTGATCATGTACGGCCTGGGCACGAAAGGGGCCCCGATCACGGAGCGTCCCTTGCGGACCACCGGGTAGGCGCTCTGTGCCATGATGGGACTGTCCTCCTGATGCGCCTGGCCGAGCACTTGGGGTACCTCCTCAGGGTTGGTGAAGAAGAAGTCCCCTAGAACCACCCTCTGAGACTCCCTGATGGCGCGGGCCAAGACCTCGTCGGGGTGCATGGCCTTGGTGATCTCCCGCAGAAAACGGTCCATGTCCGGGTTCTTCTTGGCCAACTGGTTCAACCGGACGCGCAGGTCCTTCAAGAAGGGTAGTTGGCCCACGGAGACGGTCTCGGTGTACAGGGCATCCAGGACGCCCACGCGCTGCTCGGGCTCGGCCCAGATGATATCCAAGGCGATGACCCGGGCCTCGGCCTTGCTGAGTCCCTCGATCAACTGGGCCATCACCACCCTGGGCCACGGCCACTGTCCGAGCTCCTGGAGGCTCTTTTCATCTATGGCGACGATGACGACTTCACCGGTTGTGGGTATCTCCCCCCGCCACCGGAGGCGGAAGTCATAGGCCTTGAGCTCGAAGAGCTGGAGTATGGGCGGCGCCAAGAGATAGAGGATCACGAGGAGCAGGGCCAGGGCCGCACTGACCCTGAAGGCAGTCCAGTGAAAAATGGGACCGAACCATCTTGGCATGGGAGATCCTCCACCCTGGAGAGCCCCGAGGCCGCCCCATCTGCAGCGGCGAGAGAAGTAAAGCTCAGTTTCCCCGGAAAGTCAACCTGAGGCAGACGTCACGAATTGCCACCCTGCCCTTACTCTGATACCATCGTATCGCTGCCGGAGGTCTTCCCTTCACCGGCGGCGCTGTCCTCTGCTTCATCCTGGCCGGAAGTGGCGCGCATGAAGACGGAAGAGACCGGAGAATTCGCGGAAGTGGCGGTCGCCCTCCCCGTGGAGAAGACCTTTTGCTATCTCCTTCCCCCTCGCCTTCGGGGAACCATCCTGCCGGGCTCCCTTGTGTGCGTGCCGTTTCGGACCCGCCTGGCCGCAGGGGTGGTCCTGCACCTGCACGGGGATCCACCCAAAGGCCAAGAGGTCAAGGAGATCGTCCAGGCGCTCGAGGAAGACCCTGTCTTCGACCCGACGGAGCTCGGCCTCTACGGGTGGGCTGCCCAGTACTACATGCACTCTGTGGGGAGGGTGCTCAGGGCCGCACTCCCCGTGGGGCTCCAGCGTCGGCCCGAACCCCAAGTCAACAAGAGGCCCGCTCCTTCCAGGGCCCTCTCGGCCAGGCTCACCGAGGAAGGGCGTAGATGCCTTCGAGGGGAGTCGCCTATCACCCAGAGGCTGGGAAAGAGACAAGAGGAGATACTCCGACTCCTAGAGAGACGAGGGGAGGTGTCGGTCGCCGAACTCAGGCGCTCCATCTTGCGTGCACGCGAGGGTCTCTCGGGTCTGCAGAGCAAAGGCCTGGTGGCAGTGAAGGAGCTGGCTGGCCCCTTGGAGGATGCCCACCAGGCCCAGGCAAGTGGAGGGCCACCGCCGCCCCTCACCCCCTTGCAGGCCGATGCCATGGAGCCCATAGAGAGGGCCATCTCCCGAAGGGAATTCCAGGCCTTCTTGCTTTGGGGGGTCACCGGCAGCGGCAAGACAGAGGTATATCTGCGGGCCGCGGAACTCTGTCTCAGAGACGGGAGGCAAGTCATGGTCCTGGTACCTGAGATCTCCCTCACGCATCAATTGGTCCAGGATTTCAGGTCTAGATTCCCGTGCGGCATTGCGGTCCTTCACAGCAGGCTCTCCCGAGGGGAGAGGAAAGAGATGTGGCATGCCATCCACAGGTCCGAGGTCTCCATCATCCTCGGGGCTCGTTCAGCGCTCTTTGCCCCGTGTCACAGCCTGGGCC
>CAZOXN010000015.1:0-15805 GCA_964583655.1 uncultured Desulfarculaceae bacterium
TTCCCTCGGTCCTCTGCTCGGCCAGCCCATCCAAAGGCCTATGGTTGAACTGGGAACGGCAAGTCGGGGTGAGAAAGATGCGCCGGACCCACCGCCCAGACTCCCTCCTGCCAAGACGCAGGACCTCACATGTCCGAGCAGCGGCCCGACTGCCCTTTACACCTCCGGGGGGGGGCCCTCCCCGGACCCTTACTTCATAGAGATAGATACAGAGTTTCTGTTCAAGCGTCAAGCCCCGGCCCTCCGGGGCCCAAGGGGCTCCATTGCGGGAGGTGATGGGCCAGGAAAGAGAAGGCCTGTGAGAGGGTCGGGATCCCCGCCCTGCCGCCCATGTCGGTGCACTTCATGGCCGCTACCGCATTGGCGAACTCGAGGATCCTCATGAGCTCCCAGTCCTGCAGGAGCCCGAAGATGAACCCCGCATGGAACACGTCCCCAGCACCTGTGGTGTCCATGGCCCTGACGGGAAAACCAGGGCAATGAATGGGCCCCTCCCGGGTCATGGCCAGGGCCCCATCCCGTCCAAGGGTCATCCCCACGAAGCCCTTGACCTCCCTGGCTACTGCCTCGAGGGCCTCCATCGGGTCCTCGATGCCGGTGAGCGCGGTGGGGAAGGTCCGGGACCCGATGACGAAGTCTATGTGGCGGATCATCTCCCGGGTCCCCGGCTCCACCTTGTCCACGTCTATGACCGTCGGGATACCCGCCTCTCTGGCCCACTGGGCGGCCGTGCAGGTGGCCGGGATATCGTGGCCGTCCAGGTGGAGAATTCTTCCGGAGCAGACCCCGTCTCTGGAGAGCTCCCCTTCCCGGTAGCTGAGCCGCTCGTCCCTGTCCCAAATGATGGTCCTTTCGCCATCTCTGGCATCGATGATTATGAAGGCATACTGGCTCGAGGCCCCCGGCTCCACCAGGACGTGGGAGACGTCTACCCCCTCGGTCCTTATGCTATCCAGGGAAAAGCGGCCCTTTTCGTCATCTCCCACCTTGCCTATGTAGCGGGTCTTGAGCCCCCACCGGGCAAGGGCCACCATGGCCGTTGCCACCTGCCCGCCGCCTTGGCGCTGGATGGAGAGGTAGCGCACCTTGGTGTTGAACTCCGGGAAGTGTGGCACCACGCAAAGGTCGTCCACGGCGTTGAGGCCGAGCCCCACCACGTCGAACGGCCTTTCACGGGGAAAAGGGATGCGAAAGCGCATCGTCCCCTCTTGCGCCCAAGATTTGCGCCAAATCTACCACGGTCTGGCACCGTCGTAAAGCCGCCCCCTTGACACCTCCTCCCTGCCCGGTATCCTGAGTCAGAGAGATAAAGGGGGTGATTCTACATGGAACATGAGTATCACTTCGAGACCTTTGGGGAGGATACCTCGGCCTTCGATACGGGATTCACGGATTTTCTGAACCGCAAGAGGGCCGAGGGGTGGAAGGTGAAGAACTGCTACATGTGTCATGGGGGTGAGGGTGGCAAGACCTACGCCTCCTGCATCTTCAAGAGACACCACTGAATCCTTTTTCCTTCTTTCCCGAGAGGCCCGGTCCTTCCAGGGCCTCTCGCCCTGCCGACAAGGTTGTCTTCTGTCGTCTCCTTGGATAGAGTAACCCCAAAGGACGTTTCCATGAGTGCGATGAACCTCGCCCAGCTCCTCTCTGAATCCGCGAGCGCGCAAGGGGAAAAGCAGGCGATCCTCTTCGATGGCCAGGCCTTGTCCTTCAGGGAGCTGGACCAAGAGGTGAGGAGGGCCGCATCCTGGCTCCGAGGCGCCCGCGTGGAAGAGGGGGATCGGGTGGCCCTTCTCCTCCCCAAGTCCCTGGATTTCATCTTCCTGCACTTGGCCACCCTCTCCATCGGGGGGGTCTCTCTGCCCCTTAACCCTGCATTTACCAGGGACGAAATCCGCTACTTCCTGGAGGATTCGGGCAGCTCCATCCTCATCACAGACAAGGCAGGATACGGGCGCCTCGGGCCTCTCCTAGGGGAGATCCGGGGCCTCAAGACCGCCCTGGTGGACGGAAGCGGCCATGACCTCATGGGTCCTGTGCGGGCCGAGATGGAGAGGGTGGGCCCGGGCGACCCTCGCACTTATTCTGCCCGCGGACGTGACTTGGCCCTCCTTTGCTACACGTCCGGGACAACCGGGAGGCCGAAAGGTGCGATGATATCGCACACGAACCTCATCTCCAACATGGTGGCCCTGAAGAAGGCCTGGGAATGGACAGATGAAGATGTGCTGCTTCATGTCCTGCCGCTCTTCCACATCCACGGCCTGGCCGTGGCGCTCCATGGGGCCCTCAACGCTGGATCCACCATAGTGATGCACCAGAGGTTCGACCCGGCCAGGGCCTGGAGGGAGATGGCAGGGAAGAGATGCACCCTCTTGATGGCTGTGCCGACCATCTACTATCGGTTGCTGGGGGCATGGGAGACCACCAGACCTGACCTCGGGGGGATGCGCGTCTTCATCTCGGGCTCCGCCCCATTGCCCGAGTCCCTTTTTCTGAGATTCGAGGAGGTCACAGGTTTTCGAATACTGGAGCGCTATGGGATGACCGAGACCGGGATGATCACCTCCAATCCCATCGATCCACCGAGAAGGAGGCCCAACAGCGTAGGGTTCTGCCTGCCCGGGGTCTCCACCAGGCTCGTGTCGGAGCAAGGAGAAGATGTGGCGGCGGGCGCGGTGGGCGAGGTCTGGGTGCGGGGGGAAAACGTCTTCGAGGGCTACTGGAGGGCTCCTGAGAAGACCGAGGAGGCGTTTGTCCAGGGGTGGTTCCGCTCGGGCGATCTGGGATACCAGGACCCCCTTGACGACCTCAGGCTTTACCTCGTGGGCAGGGCCCGGGAGCTGATCATCACTGGCGGGTACAACGTCTATCCCAGGGAGGTAGAGGCGGCCCTGGAACGCCATCCCCTGGTGCGGGAGGCAGCGGTTTTGGGCATCCCGGACGAGGAGTTCGGGGAGAAGGTGGCAGCGGTGGTGGTCCCCGAGGGCCAAAGGGCCGAGCTCCCCTTGGAGGGGCTCATCGATTTCTGCCGAAGGTATCTGGCCCCGTACAAGTGCCCCAAGGTGGTGGTAGCCGTGGACGAGATGCCTCGAAACGCCATGGGAAAGGTGCAGAAGCAAGCGCTCAGGGAGAGGTTCAAGTCCTGATGCCTCTCCTGGGCGCCCACATGTCCATAGCAGGGGGGTTGCACCTGGCCTTCGTACGCCTCCGCCGCATCCGAGGCCAGGCCCTGCAGATCTTCACCAGGAATCAGCTCCAGTGGCGCGTACCGATCATAACCGACGAGCAGGCCGGGCGGTTCAGGATGGAATGGGCAAGGAGCGGGAGCGTCCCCGTGGCCGCCCACGACTCCTATTTGGTCAACCTAGCCGCGGGTGATCGAGGGATCAGGGAAAAATCGGTCTTGGCCTTTGCCGAGGAGCTCAGGCGCTGTGCCCTCCTTGGCATCCCATTCCTCGTCACCCACCCTGGCTCCCATGGAGGCAGGGGCCGCAAAGAGGGCTTGCGTCTTTATGTGCGGCACCTGGATCGGGCCATCTCGCTTTCCGGTGATGAGAGTGTCACAGTCCTCATCGAGACCACGGCCGGCCAGGGATCCGGCCTGGCTTCGAGCTTCGAGGAGATCTCCTCCATATTGGGTCGCTCCAGGCATTGCCACCGGCTGGGGGTGTGCTTCGACACATGTCATGCCTTCGCAGCGGGTTACGACTTGCGCACCATGGAGGCTTATGAGGAGACCATGGATCAATTCGACCGATCCATCTGTCTTGGGAGACTGAGGTTCTTTCACGTGAACGATTCCAAGAGCACCCTCGGTTCCAGGGTGGACCGGCACGAGCATATAGGCCAAGGTCAGATAGGCCTGCAGGGGTTCAGGTCCCTCTTGAACGACCCCCGTTTCAGGCACCATCCCATGGTCTTGGAGACACCCAAAGGGAGGACACTCACGGAGGACAGGCGAAACCTCAAGGTGCTGCGTTCGCTCATCACCCCTGATAGAAAGCAGGGTCACTCGTAACGAAGGGCGTCGATAGGGTTGAGCATGGAGGCCTTCCTGGCCGGGTAGAACCCGAAGAAGACCCCCACTGACCCCGCGAACAGGAAGGCCAGGGCGATGGCCTCGGGGGAGAGCAGGACAGGCCACTGGGTGAAACTGGCCAGCACCATGCTCCCGGCTATCCCCAGGCCGATCCCCATGAGGCCCCCTATGAGGCTCAACACCAGGGATTCGATGAGGAATTGAAAGAGTATGTCCCTGGCCTTGGCCCCCACCGCGATACGGACCCCGATCTCCCTGGTGCGCTCCGTGACGGAGACGAGCATGATGTTCATGATCCCGATCCCCCCCACGATGAGGGATATGGACGCTATTGCGCCCAGGAGGAGCGACATCACCTGGGCGGATTGCTCGGCGCTGGCCGCTATCTCTGTCAGGTTCCTCACCGTGAAGTCGTTGTCCTGATTGGGGGCCATGCGATGCCTCTGGCGCAGGAGGGCTGTGATTTGCTCCTCGACATCCTTCATCACCTCCGGGCCCGTCGCCTGCACCGTGATGAACCTGACCATACCGGGGAACCTGGTCCCGAAGAGTCTCTTCTGGGCGGTGGTGAGCGGGACGTAGATCGTGTCGTCCTGATCCTGTCCGAAGGTGGTCTGCCCCTTGGGGGCCAGGACCCCGATCACAGTGAAAGGGACTTCCTTGATGCGCACGATCTGGCCCAGCGGGTCGAGGCCGCCGAAGAGGTTCTCTGCCACGGTCTTTCCCAGGAGGCAGACCTTTGCCGCGCCATCCACCTCCTGCTGGGTGAAGGTGCGCCCTGATGACAAGGGCCACTCCCTGATCTGGAGGAGCTCCGGTATCGTGCCCGTCACCACGGTTGACCAGTTCTGATTGCCGAACACGACCTGGGCCAAGCCGGGGAGGCTCGGGGCACTGTGTCTGACGTTTGGGATCTCCCGAAGGATCGCCTTGGCATCCTCCACCTTCAAGGTCGGTACCGTCCCTGAGCCGAATCGGATACCTCCGCTCGAGGAGCTCCCGGACAGGACGATGAGGATATTGGACCCCATGCTGGCGATCTGTTCCTGGATGCGCGCCTTGGCACCGGAGCCCACGGCGATCATGGCTATGACGGCCCCGACCCCGATGATGATCCCCAGCATGGTCAGGGCAGAGCGGAGCTTGTTCACCACGATGGCCCTGAGGGCGATCATGATGCTGGCCAGCACAGCGGTCATATCCCCTCCAACTCCTTCAGGGCTTCGTCCGGTGACGGGTTGATCTCGTCGTCCACCACCACCCCGTCCTTGAACACTATCCTTCGTCGGGCGAAGGCAGCGATACTCGGCTCGTGGGTGATCATGATCACGGTGATCCCTGGGTCGCGGTTGAGCCTCTGAAAGATGGCCATGATCTCCACGCTGGTCCTGGAGTCAAGGTTCCCGGTGGGCTCATCTGCCAGGATGATGGAAGGCCTGTTCACCAAAGCCCTGGCGATGGCCACCCTCTGCTGTTGACCGCCCGAGAGCTGACTAGGGGCGTGGTGGGCCCGATCCTCCAGATTCACCTCCGCCAGGGCCTCATAGCTCAACCTCTTACGCCTGGAAGCGGGCACCCCGGCGTAGATGAGCGGCAGCTCCACGTTGTGGAGCGCCGAGGTCCTGGCCAAGAGGTTGAAGCCTTGAAAGACGAAGCCGATCTTGCGGTTGCGGATCTCGGCCATCTCGTCCCTGGAGAGCCCTGTGCTGTCGACCCCCTCCAGGAGGTAGACCCCCTTTGTCGGCAGGTCGAGGAAACCCAAGATGTTCATGAAGGTGGATTTCCCGGATCCCGATGCCCCCATTATGGCCACGAACTCTCCCTCCTTGATGGTGAGAGATATCCCCCTCAAGGCCGGGATCTCCACCCCCTCCATGCGATAGATCTTCTCGAGTCCCCTCACCTCGATCAATGACATCTCGATCCTTCTACCTGCCCAACGGCCTCATGAAGGGAGAAGAGGCTGTCCCCTGCGTGCTCGCCTTCTTCTTTCCGAGATCCTCCACGATGACCTCCATCCCCTCCTCTAGGTCCCCAGAGATCACCTCTGTGAAGGTCCCGTCGCTGATGCCTACCACTATGGGTACCGGCCTAGGCCTACCATCAGGGGAGAGGGTCCAGACCCTGGCGGGAGTCCCCCTGGCCCCCTGCCCCGACCATTGAGCCCATTGCTCCAGCTTGCCCCTCTGCTCCTCGGTCAAGACACTCCAGATCTTCTGTCTCAGGAGGTTGAGGACCTTCTTTCCAGCGTCCTCGGGCCTCCCTCCTTCGCGAATCGCTTGAAATTCCACGCGCGAGGCGGCGAGGATCGTCTGGATCTGGGAGCGCTGCTGCTCCGTCAGATCCAGGGACTTGGCGAGTCGCTCCATCAGAGCATTGGCGGGTGACGAGCGGCCCTCACCCTTCCCCATGGTGGCCTCCTCTTTCCCCATCCCCTCCGGCTGAAAGCGAAGGGCCTGGTTGGGGACCTTGAGGGCACTGCCCCTATGGGCGATGACGATGGTCACGTTGGCGGTCATCCCGGGCTTCAATCTGAGATCCTTGTTTTCTACCTGCACCACCACATCATAGGTGACCACGTTTTGGACGGTCACAGGCGCGTTGCGGATGTCCGAGATCCTCCCCCGGAAGGTCCTGTCAGGGTAGGCATCAACGGTGAATGTGGCCTCCATATCCTCCCTCACGGCCCCGATGTCCGCCTCGCTCACATTGGTGTCCACCTGCATCTGCGTCAGGTCCTTGGCGATGGTGAAGAGGGTCGGGGCCTGTAGGCTGGCGGCCACGGTCTGCCCCACGTCCACGTTCCTGGAGATGACTATCCCGTTGACCGGGGAACGGATGGTGGTGTACCGAAGGTTGGTCTGGGCCAGCTTCAAGGCTGCCCTAGTCTGCTCCACCTGGGCCCTGGCGGACTCCACCTGGGCCTTGGTCGTCTCTATCTGAGCCCTGGCCCCCTCCCTCTGAGCCGCTGCTGAGTCGTAATTGGTCTTCGCCGTATCCAGGGCTGCTTGGGCGATCACCCCCTTTGCCATCAGCTCCACGTTTCGGTCCAAGGTCCTCTTGGCATCTGCCAGCGCCACCTCCGCCTTGACGAGATTGGCCTCGGCATTCTTGAGGTTCGCCTGGGCGGTCAAGAGGCTCGCTTGGGCGTTGGAGAGGTTGGCCTGGGCCTGTTCCACCTGCGCCTCGAAGATGGCCGGATCGATCTGGGCGATGACCTCGCCCTCCTTGACCCTGGAGTTGAAGTCCGCATAAAGGGCCTTTATGGTCCCGGAGACCTGGCTGCCCACTAGGACGGTGACGACCGGGTTTATGGTCCCAGTGGCTGTGACGACGGAGCTGATCTCCCCCCGCTCGACCCTCACCTTGCGGAACCTCTGGCCCGGTTCCTCCCGCCCCAGGGAGCTGTACAAGAGGGCTCCTCCCACCACCGCCGCACAGATGCCCAGGGCCATGAGCACACGGGCCTTTCTCCTGCTCTTTTTCCCCATGAAACCCCACCTCTCTGGATGTCATCCTGGGGGATGACCGACACTGACTGAATCTCCCTCCGCCGGGAAAACAATGACCCAGCATCACTGGGGAAAAGGTACCACACCAGGCCTGCTTTTCAAAGGGGTCGGCTTGACCGAACCGTGCGCTGTGCCTATACTCCTTGCGGAAAAAGATGGCTCCTCCCTGTCTCCCAAGAGGAACTTCGAATGGGGGTTTGGAAGGCATGGCCTTGCCATCAGCGCCATGTGGCATGAAGGCGATCCTCCTTCAGCTCTCCGTCATCTCCTTGGGCCTCCTCCAGCCGTGGGGTGCCACTGCCCGGGAGCAGTGCTTGGACAAGGCCGAGGCCACCAGATGGAGTGTGGAGGTGAGGGAAGGGGTCGCCTGGCTTATCACCCCTTGCGGCCGGGAATTCTTCTCGGTGGGTATCAACGTCTTGGACGGAGGGGAATTAGTCGGCCAGTTAGAGGGAAGGCGTTGTTATCATTGGACCAGGTTCTATCCGAATTTGGCCGAATGGGTCAGGAGCGCCAGGGCCAGGGTACTCGGATGGGGTTTCAACACGGCCGGGGCCTGGTCCTTGGATCCTCGCCTCATGGGGATGCCCGTCACCCCCCAGTTGGACCTGGGGCGGACCACAGCTCTTCACTGGTCCGACCCCTTCGACCCTTGCAACGAGCAAAGACTCCTCGTCCAGGCCAGAAGTCTCGTGGCCCCGTACAGAGGAAGCCCTTACAGGATCGGATATTTCTCCGACAACGAGCAGGGCTGGTGGAACGGGGCCAACTTCGTCTGGTTCATCAAGAAGCCTTCCAGCAACCACACCAAGAGGAGGCTGGTGGGAATCCTCCGGGGTCACTACCGAGATGACTGGGCCGCCTTCTGCCGCGATTTCGTGGTTCCCAAGCAGGTGGGCTCCTTCGAGGATCTCCTGGAGAACATGGGGCCGGTCTTTCTGAGGCCAGGGGGCGATGGGATCCAAGCGGTGAGGCGCTGGACAGCGGAAGTAGCTGGACACTACTACCGGATGGTTTATCTCGCCCTCCGACAGGCCGACCCCGAGGCCTTGATCCTGGGAGACCGCTTGCCCATATACTACGACCCCGATGCGGTGCGCTCCATGGGGCCTTATGTGGATGTGATATCCACCAACTACAATGTGGATAGCCACGACGGGTGGATCGCCCGGTACTTCTTCGACGGTCTTCGCCGGCTCGCCCCAGGCAAACCCATATTGATCTCCGAGTGGTTCTTCGCGGCGCACGAGAACCGCACGGGCAACCTCAATCGTGGTCACCTCATGACCGTAAAGACCCAGGCCGAAAGGGCCAGAGGGGCGGCTCTTGCAGCCGAGGCCTTTGCCAGGGACCCCATGATAGTTGGGATGCATTGGTTCCAGTACTTCGATCACCCCAAGGGGGGAAGGGCAGACGGGGAGGACTACAACTTCGGGTTGGTGGACGTGGAGGATCGACCTTACGAGGAACTCGTGGCCGCACTGAGGGAGGTGAACCAACGGGTCACTGGGATCCACCGTGAGGCCAGGACCGCCTCGAACCTGGCCTTGCATGACCCCATCGGTATCCCCGAGGCATCCATAGAACCCAAGGACTCCTCCCTTGCCGAGTGGCCCAAGGAAAGGGCCCTCCTCCCCCCCTTGTGGGCACCGCCACCCGAGATGCCCTTTGGGGAGGCATATGTCTCGTGGGACCGGAGGGGACTCAACATGGCCTTCATCGGGATGGACTACTACGACCCGGAGATCCTGGCCTTCGACGGAGATTTCCCCCTGGGGGAGGCGTTCCGCGTGGACTTGGGCGTGGACCTGGGGAAGGGGGCGAGACGGTTATCCATCTACTTGATCCCCCCAAAGGAGGGGGATGTCAATGCCCGCAAGGAGATCAGGGTCTGCCGCGACCTGCAGGTACCATGTCGGCCAGCGCCGGAGGTGATGGCCCACTACTTCGGTGCAGACCAGCCCCGCATCATCGTGGAGCTCTCCATCCCTTGGTGGTCGTTGGGCTCAGAGGGTCCCCCCCCTGGGGGGGAGCTCCGCATGGAGGTGGCCGCCACGGCGTTTCACCGCTCCCGTTGGATGTCCCTGAGCGGCCTTGCCCCTGCCCAGGCCCTGGACAACCCCGCCGTCTGGAGACGAACGAGGCTTGACAAGGCACAGCCAGCGGTGTCCGAGCGGGAGCCCTGAACCCTCAGATCAACCCCATCCCCTTGAGACAGGAGAGCATCACCGCCGCGGCCATCACCGACCCGATCTGGCCTCCTGTATTGGCCCCCATGGCGTGCATGAGGAGATAGTTCTTCTTGTCGTACCTCTGCCCCTGGACCTGGACGACCCTAGCGGCCATGGGATAGGCAGATATGCCAGCCGACCCGATAAGCGGGTTGATCTTTCCCCCGGTGAGGGCACACATGAGCTTCCCGAAGAGGACCCCTGCCACGGTGTCCATACAGATGGCCACGAACCCCAGGGCGAAGATGGCCAGGGTCTGAGGCTTCAGGAAGGCGTGCCCCTCCATCGTCCCCCCTATGGCGAGCCCCAAGAACAGGGTGACGATATTGGCTATCTCGTTCTCCGATGCCTTGGTGAGCCTTGAGACGACCCCGGATTCCCTCATGAAGTTGCCCAGCATGATGGTCCCCATCAAGGGGAGCCCCTTGGGGGCGATGAGGCCTGTGACGAAGGTCACCACGATGGGAAACAGCAGCCGGGTCCTCTGGGAAACCGTCCTCTTGATCACCCCCATCCTGATCACGCGCTCTTTGGGCGTGGTGAGGATCCGCATGATGGGGGGTTGGATGATGGGCACCAGGGACATGTACGAGTAGGCGGCCACTGATACGGCTCCCAGGAGTTGGGGGGCATACTGAGAGGTGACGTAGATGGCCGTGGGGCCGTCGCAGGCACCTATGATGGCCACGCTCACTGCCTCCAGCTCCGGGAATCCCAGCGCCAAGGCAACCAGGAGGGTGAAGAAGATCCCGAACTGCCCTGCGGCCCCTAAGAGGAGGATCTTGGGGTTCTCCAGGAGCGGTCCGAAGTCTGTCATCGCTCCGATGCCTACGAAGATGAGCAGGGGAAACAGCTCGTTGGCGATCCCCATGTTGTAGAAGGTCCTCAGGAGCCCACCTTCCTCCATCAGGTCCCCCAGCGGGATGTTCACCAGGACGCAGCCAAACCCGATGGGTACCAGGAGGAGCGGCTCCACCTCCTTCTTCACCCCCAGATAGAGCAAGACCCCCCCTACGATCAGCATGACCACATTGGGCAGGCCGTGGGTGAACAAGAACGCGACTCCCTGTCCCAGGCCGGAGAGGGCCGCCAGGATGCTCTCGGTCATCGCCCACCCCCATGAGCCGATCCCTGCTTGGAAGGTCCATCTTCTTCAGGGCAAGGGAATGCCTTCTTGAGGAGGTTCATCACCATACTCAGGACCCACAGCGTCAAGATGGTACCCCCCATGCCCACGATCATCATGGTGATCCCAAAGGTCAATCTGTCCATCCCGGCTGGTCCCTCCTTGTACGTTGTCGGCTTCGAGAATGAAGAGAGGCCTTCTCCTGGGAGCCCGTGTCTGATCACACCCTCCCAGGCGCCTCACGTGCTGTCTCGGGGTGCGATATCCGAGGTGCGGCCCGCCTCCGGAGGCATCCCTTTGGGGCCCTTGGGAGCGGAGAGACGGCAGACCCGACCACCCGGCGCTTGAACGGCTCAGTCACCGAAGGTCACACTCGTGGTGACCTCTATCTTCAGTTCCTTCACCCCAGGGATCTCCCCCACCACCGCCTTCATGTCCTGGATCAGCTCGACCTCTTGCGCCGTTCGGGCCTCGACCTTGAGACGGACCACCCCGTCTCTCGCGAAGACCTCCACATCGGGCTTCATGTTGATCAATGCCACCTTTACCGCGGAGGCCAGGACGAGGTCGTCCATGGCCCTCCTGGAGTCAGGGGTTGTTCGAAACGGCTCCAGGTTCACGCTATGACAGATGATGTCCACGGCATCATCCACGGTGAACTTCCTGATGTGTAGCACCAGGTCGTAGAGGCTCGGGTCCCACGTGTCGATGCCGTACAGATAGCGGCTCCATTTCCTGCGCTCCTCGTCCAGCTTCTTTATCTCCCGCAGGGCCTCCTTTCTCGACACCTTGTCGCGCTCCATGACGATGTTCACGCGATCTTCCAGGTCAGCTATGATACGCACCTTCAAGACATGGGGGACCCCTTTGACGAAGAAGTGCCCCGCCATGCCATGGTAGACCACATTGTCCTTCTGGAAGTGCCTCAATATGGCGGCCTGGATGAAGGCTATGTATTTCTCGCGTCCATAGGTGAAGCGATCGAGGATGGAAGGGGCGTTCTCTATGGCCTTGATGAGCTTCATCTCGGGGATGTTGAACTGCTCAGAGGCCTCTAGCAGCACCTCCCTGGCGATACACTCATATCCCAGCCTCTGGGCGACCTTCTCGGCAACCTCTTTGCCATGACTGTATGAACCCCTGGAGATGGTGATGACGGACATGGCTGGCCTCCTTCTCTTCGCACGAGGGTTCTCACGACTCTCAAACCCATCGAAGATCCCGACGGATCATAACAAATCGCACCAATGGATTCAAGAAATGCCGCCCTTGCAAACCAGGGCTCGGTCGCATCCAGGGCCCGATGGTCTCACCCCCAAGGCAACGGCCGGGGGGCATCTCCTTGTCCCTCACGGACGGATTTAAGACCCGCGGATAGTTCGTCGAACCATAAGCGCTGAACGGCCAATCCGGCGCCGGCGGAAAGCGACCTGGCCCGGTGGAGTGACCGCGAATACCCGAAGTGAAGGGGATTGACGGGCTTCTGATAGCTTTGGCTGAGGCCAGAGGGCCCCTTGGTGCACTCTCCTGGTGCTGGGCAGGGCGTGAGGATCAGGGGCGTTACGCGCCGGGTTGGATTGCTCGGTGAGTATGGGATTCGAGATGTGCCCCCATTGTCTTGGGAGTGGTTGAGACGGGCCGCACCGGGTCGAGGGACGCCACCTTGGAAAGGAGGGTCAGTTCCAACTGTGGTCCGAGTCGGCCACTGGACCTTGGCGTCCAAGGCACACCTGCTCCGGCTCACTCCTCCTTGGACTTGGATGAGGTGGACTTGGGGCCTGCATCGTCTCCCTTTGCCGAGCTCTCCCCCTTCTCCTCCCTCTTGTGAGAATCCTTTCTGGCGTAGTCGGTCACGTACCAGCCTGAACCCTTGAGTATGAAACCTGTATTCGATATGAGCCTCCGTAGCGCACCGTTGCACTTGGGGCACACGCTGAGAGGTTCCTCAGTGATACGCTGCATGACTTCCATCTCGTTTCCACAGTCCGAACAACGGTACTCGTAAATCGGCATCCCCATACCTCCAAGAGCCTCGGCCGGATTCTCGAGACACCCCCTCGACCCTGTGTCTCCTTCGCCCCGTACCCGCCACCTCCTCAATGAAACCGGGGGTCTCGCCCCCGGTCTGTGCATAATGTATAACCACTCTCGGGAGGAATGCAACCCCTGGGGGCAACACCTCCACCCGGCGCTCCAGGGAAACCCCTTCCGCTTGTGTCCCAGAGGTATACGATGGACTCACTGGGAGATCGGCTCGTCCAGCGGAGGCGCCTCGAGGCCATAAGGGATCCCCAGGTCTTGAAAGGGGTTCTCCAGAAGGCGCTTGAAGATCCCCACGATACCCTCTCCCAGAGACCGAAACGGGATGGGGGTTACCTGGGGGTCCGCCAGGGGCCCTTTCACGAGGAAGTAGGTGATCAGGACGCTCTTTTCCGGCCCGGCCAGATAATGACGGAGCACAGGGATTTGATTGACGAGCCTATCGAGCCCCACAAGGGGCCTGACGCCGAC
This sequence comes from uncultured Desulfarculaceae bacterium, assembly GCA_964583655.1. Lineage (GTDB taxonomy): Bacteria > Desulfobacterota > Desulfocorpusculales > Desulfocorpusculum > Desulfocorpusculum > CAZOXN01. The sequence continues at coordinate 13,423 of CAZOXN010000015.1, forward strand.
CTTGAGGTCACAGGCCTTACGCGTCACATCTAGGTCCCCCACCATCGTGAGCCCCATCGCCTCGCTGTATATCCGGAAATCGTCCGTGTGTGCCACCCCGTCGAGCAAGGTGAAGCCCCCCTTGATCTGGGAGAAGACCATACCCTCCGAGGAGAGATCCGGCACCCTCCCGGTGAAGATCTGGGTCAGGTTCATCAGGGAGAGGATGTTGGCCAACACCGGGAACCTCCGAATGACCCCTTTGTCCATCTCGAGCTCGATGACCCCTCGATGTCTGCCTGCCCTCTTGCCCTGGAGTTGGCCACTCACGCCACCCTGGAGATGGAGTGGCCCGTCGATGAGCTCCTCCTGAAACCCCAGCGTGGAGAGGACAGCCCCGGCCTTGGCCCCGTTGACCCCTCCGCTCACCCAAAACTCACCTTCACCATCCAATGAACCCTCCAACGCCACATCTCCCTCCTCCAGTTTACCTAGGGCCTCCTCCAGGACGAGCCTCCCTTCCCGCGTGGCCACACGACCGCGCAGGTCCTGGAAGGAGAAATCCAAGAACTTGACCTCGCGAAAATCGAAGTCCACTTGGGAGGAGGGAAAGGCCTCGATCCATCGCTTGATACCCGGGGCCGTGCCCGAGGGCACCCCTCTTTCCCCGGGGTCCTCAGAGGGGGGAAAGACCCAAGGGTCCAGGTCCAGATGTTCCCCCTCTACCACCGCCTGAACCGTGAACCCTCCTCCCACTGGTCGGAATCGGCCTAACAGGCCATACCTCCTCCCCAACGCCTCGACTTCCAGCCCCTCCACGGTGCCCCACCCAGAGGCCAGCACCACCTCCCCTGAGCGGATCCTCAGCGGCTTTCCCAGGACCTCCTGGGAGACCTGGACATCGCGGGGACGGAAGAGGGCCATCCCGTGAGCATGAGCTCCCAGGTATATCTCGCCCTGCAGGTCCACCTCACCCCCCTGAAACTTGCCTCTCAGCCCGGGCATGGCCTTGGCCAATGCATCCGCAGGATACCTCGCAGCCGAAAAGACGAGTGACGTCAACCCCGTTGGTCTCTCTGCTATCCACCCCTCCCCTGTTAGCGTCCCGCCCCCGCTCTCCAACGACCCCTGGATCAAACGCCAGGCCCCCTGAGGGGAGCGATGAAGGCGCCCCTCCACCACCATCCTCTCCCCGGAGGGCTTCTCCCACTGACCCCCATAGGCCATGCTCAAATCCGAGAGATCCACTGCAAGATCGACATGGGGCAGTGCGAGGGCACCCTTCACGGAAAAGGCCACCCCGGCCGACCCATCAGGGGTCACTCGCAGCTCCCCAGAGATGGAGGAGACCAGTCGGGCCAGATCCTGCCCAGCGACCTCGCCTTTTCCCTTCGCGTCCACCTGTGGCTCACCCCCTGACCACCCCTGGAGAGTGCCCTTGAGCTTCCACGATGAGTTCGCAACACGCCCTTGGAGGTCGATGATCTCCAAGCGCTCTGGCGAGGCCTCCAGCTCACCTCGGACCAAGTGCCAAGTCTCTGGGACCCAAGGGAAGCGGGTGGCGACTTCGCTAATCCCCACGCGGGCCAGGTAACCCAGAGGCTCCTCACGAAGGAATGCCTTCCTCAGCTTGAGGTCCAAGGAGCACGCCCCCTCGGTCTGAAGGCCGGCATCAAGCGTCCCCCGGTCACTGGACACCCGACGGAAGAGGTCCAGGAGCTCCTGCGGGGTCAGATCCAAAGAGAACTTGCCATTGAGGACCGAGACACGGCCCACCTCTGTGATCTCGGCCTCCATGGACTTGAAGGGATGTCCCTTGTAAGTCCCTCGGAGGCCACTGAACCATACCCGCTCCCCCTCCCAGGAGAGGATCCCCTGGAGCTCCTTGAGGGGCGGGAGTTCGCGGTCGAAGTTCATGGATACACCTTCGAACTCCATCTCCATGAGGACCCTCGGAGACCCCTCGTCCCCCTTGCCGCCGGGTGGCAACCACCAGGTGAAGGTGGTCTTTGGAGCGACCCCATCGCGCAAGTCCTCCCTGAAGAATGCATGCAGGTGAGGTCCGATGAGATCAACCCCCAGGTACGGGATGATCTCCTGGAACTCGAACCTGGAACCGGTCATCACACCCTTCAGGCCATCCTGAGCCCTGGTGATGGTTCCATCCAGGCCCAAGCCTCCGGCCCTGATCTCCAAGTGAGAGATCGACCAATCCTCGCCAGACAAATCCCCTTGGAGGGACACCGTGGCCTGCGGGGCCTCGAATGGGAGCCCTAGGACCCCAGGCCAAGTGAGCCTCAGTCCCTGGATTCGAGCGGAGCCCTTGACCCGGCCATCGAGGTACCCCCCGTCCATCTGCAAGACGAGGTTGGCCACGCCTTGGACTTGGAGGGAAGAAATCGAA
>CAZOXN010000016.1:0-15174 GCA_964583655.1 uncultured Desulfarculaceae bacterium
GACCTTGGCCGGTCCGGCCCCTCCCCCTTCGTCCGTCTCCACGAAGAGGCTGTCCACCTTAGCGTCGATCTCCGCTTCCAGCCGGCTGAGCTCCCTGTCCAGGGTGTCATCCGTAGCCATGGCGGCCTACCTCCTTTCCCCAAGCTGCAGATCCGCCCTCCGCCCAGAAAGGACCCGCCGGCTCACGTCCTTGGCCACGGCCTTGCTGATGGCCCGGAGTGTCTCGAAGACACCGTATCCTTCGACGGCGCTGGCGGGAAAGGAGGGCACCTTGAGTTGCGAGTTGAGGTCTTGTTCCAGGACCTCCAGCGGAAGGATTGGGACACTCCCTCCCTGGAGATCTCTCTTGTTGTACTGGATCACCAGCGGGATATCCTCGATCCGAATCCCCTAGTCCTGAAGATTGTCCACCAGGTTCTGCATGCTCTCTACGTTCTTCTCCCTCCTGACCCTGAGGGAGTCCGCCACGAAGACCACACCGTCGACCCCTTTGAGCACCAGCTTCCGGGTTGCGTTGTAGTGAACTTGTCCAGGGACCGTGTAAAGCTGGATCCTGATGCTGAAACCGCCCACCTTGCCCAGATCCAGCGGGAGGAAGTCGAAGAACAGGGTCTTGTCCCCCTTGGTATCGATGCTGATCATCTTGCCCCGAACATTGCCGCGGATCTTCGAGTAGATGTACTTCAGGTTGGTGGTCTTTCCGCAACGCCCCGGGCCGTAGTAGACGATCTTACACTGGATCTCCCGCCCCGCGAAGTTTATGAACGACATGGACCCCCTTCCCGATCGCTACTTACGAAAGACGTTCTCGAAGATCTGGGTCAACTCCCGGGCCGCCTTCTCCACATGAAGGCGAACCAAGCCCAACGAGGCATCGTTGTTGAACAGGGTCACCAGCAAGAAATCCTCTCCGAAGGAGGAGAAGTGTATGTTCTCCTCCTTGCCCTTGTGAAAGAGCAGGGAGAAGTCCCTCTCCCCCAACATCCTGGCGATGGCGGCTGTGGCCCCGAAGTTCGCGGCAGTCAGCGCGGCCAGTGCCACCGTGTCCTCCGGCGACTTGTCGCCACAGGCAGAGATCAGTTGACCCGATCGATCGATGAGCAGGATGCAGTGAGCACCGGATTTCTCCAAGATCCTCGACAGGCTCGACTCGATCCTGTCCAGATCTTCCTGCATAAGGACGATATCCATCCTCACGACCCTCTCACCCGACAACGAAAGGCAAACAAACCCCTTTGTCCCCCCGAGTGGAGGGGCATGTTGGCACGATAACAAAGGGATCGGCAAAATTCAATAGTTTTGTGACCAGCATCGTGATGACCCGCTTACGCCGGGCAGCCCCATCTCTTTGCGCTTCACGCCTTGGCCATCACCCCATAGCGGCCTGCAGTCCAGCCATGGCCAGGTGGCCCCCTCCCCCGCGGGACGGGGCTACATGCTGAAAATTCGACTCAGTGTCTTGCAGCGTTCCCTGGACTCCATATGGACCATGCCCATATTGGCGTCGGGCCTGGCCAAGACCGACAGAATCGCCTTTGAGTCGATGACATATAGGTGCACCGAACCCTGGGCCCCCCTCAGGTACAGCTCCTCCAGTGTCCCCCGCCTGAGGGCCTTGAGACCTTTGCTCCCGACCTTGAAGATGGAGGCCGTGAGCGCACCGAATTGATCCCCGGTGATCCCCCCTTGCGCCACATGGGCCCCAAGGGTCAACCCTTCCAGGGTGACGACCGCTGCCCCCTGGATCTCTTCTGTCTCCTTTTGCCATTCCGCCAACAGTCGCTGGATCATCGCCGCCTTCTCTTTCATGGAACGCGGGCGCTGGGGCTTGGGTTCCTCGATGACATCCTTGGGTATCCTTTCCACCACAGAGGCGGGGCGCGATACCGGGACCACCTCCTCTGGCCTAGAGACCGGCGAACCCAAAGGCGAGCCATCGACACGGGGCTTGGGCTGCCCTGTCTCGTAATCTATCTCAGCGGCGTCGAACTCGGCCCCCTCATCTTCCTCCTCTTCTTCCTCTTCCCGTCTCAGGGGCCTCCCGCGCTCGTCCGTATCCACCAAGTCCACAACCCCGTCCGACTCCCCCTCGACCGGGCCCTTTCCCTCATCCTTACGCCTCATGGCCTCTATGAGGAGCTCCTGCCAGGGTCTGTCGATGGTCTTCTCCAGGGGTTCCGCCCCACTGAGGGTGGTGAAGTCGCCTCCTTCCCAGCCCAGGATCTCGAACACTGCGCTCTCTCCTGTGTGGCCACCGCACTCCGCATGGATGATCTCCCCGTCCTGGAAATAGATCACGCCTTCCAGATCATCCTTGGATACGGAAAGCGCGGTCTTCATCTTTCCGAGGCAGTTCAACTGTATGATGTCGGTCAGCTGAAGGTCTGCCACGCGCCCCACGAAGCCCTTCTTGTTGACCTTGATGGCATCGAGGATGAGGTTCCTGAGGTCCTCGATCTTGAACGGTTTCTCCAGGTAGTGAAGACAACCCCTCTCGTTGGCCTCCTTCTGGACCTCCGGGTTTCCGTACGCCGTCATTATGATCACCTTGGTCTCGGGGTACTTCTCTCGGATCTCTTCCAGGAGGTCCAAACCGGACATCCCCGGCATCCTGATGTCCGTGATCACCAGGTCCACCGGGACGGTCTGCATGATCTCCAGGGCCTTGTTGCCGTCATTGGCCACCAGGACCTCGTATCTCTTCTTGTCCTTGGAGAGGGTCTTGGACATGATCCAGGTGAGTATCTCCTCGTCGTCCACGATCAACACCTTTTTGGGGCCGTCGGCCATGGCTGCCTCCAGAGTCGAGGATTGGGAGCAACCCGAGAAGGGCTTCCTGAGGTCTCGAACGCAAATGGCGTGCCATCGTCCTCGTAGCAGCCCATCCCTCTAAGACATGGAACTCCATGGCAAGGGGAGTCGGTTATGGCCCCTCTCTTCCTTTGGAGTTTCGGCCACTTACAAGTGGCGAGTTGCCGGTTGTCGATCCCAACGATCCAAGGACCAAAGACCACCTACAACGAACCTGTGGATCTCTGGCGGGGCGACCGACTACCGGCCATTGACCGGATTTCGGTCACTCTTGGGTCTCTTGCCCATGTATGCCTTCAGGCGTTCCTGGAGCGTGGATCGGGAGATGCCGAGGCGTCTGGCAGCCTCGGACTTGTTTCCCCTAACGAGTTTCAGGACCCTGGCGATGTGCTCCCTTTCCAGCCGTTCGAGGCTGAGGTCTTCGTCCAAGGAGCTCGGCAGGCCGTGGGTGGAGGGGTCAAGAGAGGGCCTAACTAGGATGTCTAGTTTGAGATGCTCGGTACGGATCGTGCCGGTGGAGGACAAGATGGCTGCCCGCTCCAGGACGTTGCGAAGCTCGCGGGCATTGCCAGGCCATGGATACTGGAGCAGCCTTTCCTCGGCCTCTTTGGGCAGGTCCTTGAGGGGCCTCCCCAAGTCACGAGATATCTCCTGAAGAAAGTAGTGGGCCAGCAGCAGTATGTCCTCTTTGCGCTCCCTCAGGGGAGGGATCTCCAGGAACATGACCTTGAGCCTGTAGTAAAGGTCCTCGCGAAAGGCCCCCTCCTCCACCATCGCCCTGAGATCCCTGTGGGTAGCGGCCACGATCCTCACGTCCACCTGGATCTCTCTGAGCCCTCCCAGCCTTTGCAAGGAGTGCGTCTCCAGGAAGCGGAGGAGCTTGGGCTGGAGGGATGGGTGGAGGTCACCGACTTCGTCCAGAAACACAGTCCCACCGTGGGCCATTTCCAGGAGCCCCTTTTTGGAGCCTTTGGCGTCGGTAAAGGCCCCCCTCTCGTATCCAAACAGCTCTGATTCCATCAGGTGATGGGGGATCGCGCTGCAATTTATCTTCAGGAGCGGAAAATCCCGCCGGTTGCTCTGGAAGTGGATGGCGTTGGCCACCCTCTCCTTACCGGTGCCGCTCTCTCCCTGGATCAAGACCGAGGTGCGCGGGGTTGCACTCACCTTTCGCACCAGGGCCCGAATCCGCCACATGGCGCGGCTGGACCCGATGATCTCGTGGGCAGGTATTTCGCCATGGTACTTGTGACGGAGTGCCTCGATCTCGCCCTTCATGCGCCGTGTCTCCATGGCCTTGGAGATGAGTATCTTCAACTCCTCCAAGTCCAACGGCTTGTGGATGTAGTCGTGGGCACCAGACTTCATGGCCTGAACGGCCACGGAGGCATCGGCATAGGCCGTCATCATGATCACTAGTTGATCGTCATCTTGCCTCAGGATCCTGGAGAGGATCTCGAGCCCACTCATGTCGGGAAGGCGCACATCCAGGAGGACCAAGTCATAGGGGTGCTTGGCATAGGTCTCCATGGCCTCGTGGCCGGAGGCCGCCGTCTTGGCATCGCAGCCTGCCCGTCCGAGGGCATCGGCCAGCCCCCTAAGGATGACCGGGTCGTCATCCACGATCAGGACGCGCGGCCTTGTCTGTCTCTCCGCTGAGCTCTCCATCTTCCAACGGCAGGTGGACGAAGAAAGTTGTCCCCTTGCCCACCTCGCTCTGAACACGGATACGGCCACCGTGACGTTTGACGATGCGGTATGTGATGGATAGCCCGAGGCCCAAGCCCTTGGCCTTGGTAGTGAAGAACGGATCGAAGATCTTCCCCTGGTTCTCAGGTGGGATGCCCTTGCCGGTGTCGGATATGCTGATCACTACCTCTCTCCGCCCCCTGTGAGAATGCACAGAGGTGTTTAACCGGATCGTCCCGTCCCTGGAGATGGCCTGGATCGAGTTCAGAAGGAGGTTCAGCAAGACCTGCTTCATCTGGTTCACGTCCACGGAGATCAGCGGGAGGTCCACAGGGTGTTCCTGCTTTACCTGTATGTGGCGGTCTTTCATGTCCTTGTTGAGCAAGAAGAGGACATCTTGGACCAGGTCGGGCAGGTGACAGGACATCAACTGGGGCTTTTGGGGCCTGGCGAAGGAGAAGAAGGACTTGAGGAGCTCGTTGAGTCGGTCTATCTCCGAGATGATGCGCCCGACATACTCGCGCAGCGTCTCGTGACCGGCCACCTCCTCCTCCATGGCCTGGGCCGTGATCCGGATGCCGGCCAAGGGATTGCGAATCTCATGTGCGATGCCCATGGAGATCTCTCCGAGTGAGACCAACCGGTCCATGCGAAGCAATTCCTCTTGCATCTCGTTGATCTCGGTGAGATCTCTGAAATGAATGATCTTGCCGATCTCTCGCCCCTCCGCATCCAGGTGAGGGGAGATGGTGAAGCCCACCGGTATCTCTACACCATCCTTCCTCATCACCCCTATCTGGCGGCCCAGGGAGGCCTCCTCCCCGGCCATGTGCAGCTTGACCAGATCCTGCCGGTCCTTGGAGGCCATGGCCACGTTGAGCGGCTTGCCCAGGACCTCTTCGGCGCTGTATTGCAGGATCTTCTCCGCCCCGCGATTCATGTAAGTGATCCGACCCTTGCGGTCTATGGAGATGATGCCGCTGCTGAGGCTCTGCAGCACGCTCTCGTTGAAGGTCTTCATGGAGAGCCACTGCTCGGTCATCTCATCGAGTTTCCTCTCGCGTTCCTCCGCCTCATGAGTGAGCTGGACCAGCATGGCCTCCAGTTCCTTCACCCGGCCCTTCTCCCTGTCCAAGGCCTCCATGAGGTCCCTCTTTGTGGCCTGACCCTCTTTCGGTCCCATGCGGCGATATCCCCTGCCCCGGCTGTCAAAAAAGTGCACCCGCCCCCTGGTCGGTGGACGGGTGCATCGGACTAACTCCCCTCATCGGGACGGTCAACCAGCCTCGATGACAAACGGGGTGACGAAGATGAGCATCTCGTCAAGCCGGTCCTCTGTGGCCTTTCTCTCGAAGAGCCAGTTCAGTATGGGTGTGTCCTTCAACCAAGGCACTCCCTGCTCGGCCTTGGTCTTGGTCTCTTCCACGATCCCGCCGATGACCACGGTCTCCCCATTCCTGACCAAGACCTCGGTGCCTGCCTCGCGAATCAGTATCGAGGGCTCGCCGAGGGAGGAGGTGACGGTCGGGTCCACGCGGTTGTCTGTGACGTGGATCTTCATCTTCACCCTGCCATCCGGCGAGATGAGCGGGGTGACGTTGGTCTTCAGAGATGCCCTCTTCCAGACAACGCTCGTCTGTCCCTCTGGGTTCACCTGAGTGTAGGGCATGTCCCGGCCCTGCTCGATGGTCGCCTCCACGTTGTCCAGGGTCATGACCTTGGGCCTGGAGATGATCTTGGTGAGCCCATCCTGCTCCGCGGCGGAGAGCCTGAGGTCGAGGTTGATCAGGTCCCCGAGGAGCTTCCCTATCTGGAAGCCTATGGCAGGGGTAGCGGTGCCGAACAACGTCGCCGGGAGGTTCACCATCCAGGAAGAGTTGGGCAGGAACTGGGTCGTCCCCGGGGTCACGAACCCCCTAGACCTCCAGGTCGAAGGGGCCACCCCGCCGAGACCACCGGAGATCCCCATGGCCCATTCATTTGCCCTCTCGAACTCGGCGAACTGCCCGCCCCACTGGATCCCCAACTCCCGTGAGAAGGTCTTGTTGGCCTTGACCACCCTGGCCTCTATCAGGACCTGGGGCGTTGGTTTGTCTACCCTTTGGATATACCTCCTTATCTCCTGTATGACCTCGGGATAGTCCGTCACGGTCAGTTGGTTGGTCTTCTCATCGTAGAAGACCATCCCCTGTTTCTTCAGATCCCTCTCGTCTGTGAGGAGCTTCCCTTTCTTTATCTGCTCGTCCACCACACTCTTAACCTTGGCGTAGTTGAGCTGGATGGTCTCAGTGACGAAGGGTCTGAGCTTCTTCTCTCTCTCCTGCTCGGCGATCTTCTCCTCCTGCTGCTTCTTGGCCGCCTCCAGCCTCTCTTGGAGCTTCTGCTGACGCAGGGTTCGCCTCTCCTTTTCTTCGTCGATGAGGTCCTTCAAGGGGGCGACCCTGATGACGTTGCCCTGCTGGACCATCCCCAGCTTCTGGGTGGAGACGACGAGGTCCATGGCCTGTCCCCAGGGGACGTTCTTCAACCTCATGGTGATCTTGCCTTTGACCTTCTCGCTCACCACGATGTTGAAATTGCTCACCTCGGCAAGGAGGCGGAAGACGTTCTCAAGCTCGATGTCCTGAAAGTCCAGGTCCACCATCCTCTGGCCCCTGTAATCCCTTCCTGGCTCCATGCCCGTGATGATCCTGAATTCCTCTTCCTGTTCGGCCTCCTGCTCTTGCCTGGCTTCGGCCTTGGCGGAGATCTGCGCCATGGATACGGCCTCGGCCTTGTGCCGTTTCTCGCCGTAAGGCTGAGGCGACGAAGGTTGAGGTCGTTTCGAAAGCGGGACCTGGCTCATGGCTAGACCCGCCCTGTCGGGGCTGGCCTTCCCGGGGCCCTTCGACACGACCTCCTCTTCCGATATCCGTGCGGTACTGGTCACCGGGGGTTCGGGTCCCGATCCCCCTGCCTCCCCCCTGTCCGCCGATCCCATGGCCATCGTCTCAACAGCAGCCTTCTCCGACACAGCGGGGATGACTGCAGGTTCCGTCACGGTGGCATGGACTGCTGCACCTGTTTCCTCTTCCTTCTTGGGTGCGATCTGGGTCTCAGCGACAGGTGCCTGGGCCTGGACCTCCTGCCCATGGGCCTCCACCACGGCCTCGCCTGTTCGTTGCTCTACCACACCCTCGGATACAGAAGGCACCGGGCCCGGTGCGGTCTCGGTCAGACTCGGCTGCCCTGGGGAGGCCTTTTCGACCTCAGGGGGGGGCGACAACACCGCGACCTGGGCCTCAACCCCCTGTCCAGGCACCGATGTCTGTTCGGCCGCTAGCCACTGCCCTATTTCCGGCTTCGCTGTCTCCCTCACTGGAGGGCCCCCAAGGTCCGCCTGTTCCCCCCTTGCCATCTCACCGACACAGAGGACCAGCTTTTCGCCTTCCCTGTTCAGGCTGAACGGAGGGATTACCCCTTTCTTCGTCTCCACTGCGTCGAAGACGACTCGAACCTTGTCCGGGTATCTGGCGATCCGAACCGATGCCAGGTCTCGGGTCCTCACCGGTATCTTCTTGACCTGGGGATCGTAGCCTATATCCCAGATGTCCAAGACGATCCGCGCCGGTTCCTTCAGCACGAAGGCATTGTAACTGGGAATCTCCCCGTCTCCCACCAGGACGGCCCGCGTCCCATCCGCCTCAGGGGTCACTAGGAGATCGACCAGTCTTTTCGCCTTGGGGGTGGTCTCCGAAGAAATTGCCCCCTTCCCCTCTGGGGCACGAGGCCCTAGGACCTCTTCCGGGCTCACATCCCACGCCCTCCAAGAGAAGGACAGAATCCCCAAGATTAAGGTGACCATCCCCAAACCCAAAGGCCCTTTCCACCGGTTTCGATATGTTCTCACCGCCCTTTTCCTCCCTCGGACGCTTTGAATCCCAGAGTGACCTTCCGGATCTGTGTCTGACCCAGTATGTCCTTGTAAGGTTCATCGATGGTGGCGCCTTCAGGCCCGATGGCGCTCACCTTGCCGCACTTCTTGCCCACAAAGGAACCGACCCTTATCACGTACCCCTTCCCTGTGGAGTCCTGCACCATGGCCATTGCCTCCGGACCATGGGCTATGACGGCCACCAGACTGAATTGACTCACCTCTTGCTCGGTCAGGGGTCCTGGAGGTATCCCCTCGCACTCGGAGATGATGGCCGCGGCCTTGGCCTCCTCGAAGAAAGGCCGAAACGGGTCGGGCCTGTTCCCAGGCTTGTAGGCGTACTCAACCGGTTTGGCCGCTGGCTTTGCAGGCGGTTGCGCCGTCGGTGGCTTCTCAGCCGGCTTGGCCGGAGGTGGGGTTGACGGTCTCGCGGGAGCGGGCTGAGCGGGTGCGGCCGGTTTCTCCGCTGGCTCCACCTTCTTCACCACCGGGGCAGTGGTCTTGGGCGGGGCCCCTTCCTCCCCGCACCCTAGAAACAAGGCCAAGACGACCCCTGTCCCTATCCATGCGACCATGCGATTGAGTTTCAACCTTCCCCTCCTGACCTCATTTACCCTTCACCCTCACGTCTATTTCTTCGTCTCAGGCGGCTTAGCCCCAGGCTTTGCGGGAGCCTTGGGAAGGGGTTCGGTCTCGTACTTGTAAGTGGTCGCCTGCATGGAGGCCTCCAGCCGGCCCACGTTCCCCACCGACTTGTACTTGTCCAACCTCAGCTTGGAGACCTGCACTATCCGATCCAGTGTGGCAACGCGATTCAAGAACAAGGCGACCTGGTGATACGGCCCTGTGACTTGAACCTGCACGGGGATCTCGGAGTAGTAATCCCTCCTTACCGCGTTGTCCTGTTTGAAGAGCAGGAACTCGAGCCCGTTCAGACGGCCGATCTCGTTGACCGAGCTGAGGAGGGCTGGGATCTCCTTCTCTTCCGGCAGCTTGGACCTCAGGACGTTGAGATCCCTTTCCAGCTCCTTGATCTGGGCCTGCAGGTTTGTCTTCTCCTTCTTGGCCTTCTCCTGGACCTGGATCTCCTCTTTGATCTTGCTTATGTCGCCCTTGAGCTTTGATATCTCCCCCTCCACCGGCGATACCAGGAGGAAATACCACAACGCGCCTATGAGGATGATGAACCCCACCAGGATGAGGGCCTTCTGAAGCTTGGGCAGATTCACCAACTGTTCCTTGCTTATAGTGGCCATCTCTACCTTCCTACCCCGTCATGAAACCGATCCGATTCCATGTCCTCTCAACTCTTGGTCTTGGGTGGCTGGGCCGGCTGGGCCGGCTTCTTCTCCGCAAAGGAGACTTGGAGATTCAAACGGAACTCCTGGAACACTCCACCTTCCTTCTGCATGGGCTTGGACTTGGTGTAGTCCAGGTCCACGGTCTTGAATATCGGGACCTTCTGTAGACTCCTCATGAACTCCGCTATGATCTCGTTGTCCGTGGCAATCCCTGTGAGGACCACGCCGAAATCGTCCCACGGCGCCCCTGCGACCTTTTGCTCCAGGCTCGTGAAGTACAAGGCGCTGGGCTTGGCCGCACTCAGTTCATCCATCACCCTCACCAGTCCTATGCGGTTCTTGTCCAGGCTGGCGATGGCGGACTTTCGCTTCTCCAGGGCCTCCTTTTGCCCTTTTATCTTGCTCAGGTCGCCCACCTCCTTCTTGAGGTCGGCCAACTGCTTCTCCATCTGCCCTTTCTCGGTGCGAACCGCATCCAATTGATGAGAGATCTGGAGGTAGTAGTAAGCCATCACCGCTACGGAGAAGAGTATGAGGAGCGCCCCTATGGTGATCTGCCTCCGGACGTTCTCCTTCTTGACCTTCTCTCTGACGGGTAAGAGGTTTATCTTGATCATTTGTCCCCTACCCTCCTCATGGCCAAGCCAACACCCACTGCGGCTATGGGCCCGACCGAATTCAGATAGGCCTCTTCGAAGGCCTTGGTCGAGTAACTCGTGCGTTCGAACGGGTTGATAAGGAAGGTCTCGATCCCGACCCTCTCCTGTATGTGCTCCAGGAGCCCGGGCGTCTTGGATGCCCCCCCACAGAGTCCCAAGCGGCTCACGTGTTCGTCCGGGAAGTTGGCATAGAAGAAGTCCAGCGATCGCTGGATCTCCGTGGCGAACGAATCGCAGGCGTTGCGAATCAGGCGATCGAAGTTCTTGTACTGTCCCCACGAGTCAGGAGAGCCCAACTTGATGGCCTCCGCCTCTTCATACCTCAGGTTGTATTGCTTCTGGATGTCCTCGGTGATTTGTTTCCCCCCCATGGAGACATCCCTGGTCAGCAGCGATATGGGCCCCTTTACGATGTTGAAATTCATGGTGCTGGCGCCGATGTTGATCAGGGCTATGACTTCCTCGGGGTTCATCTCGAATAGGTTCTCGTACATGGTCTCGACGGCAAACGAGTCGACGTCGATGATATGGGTCTCGAGCCCGCTCTCGGCCATCAGGGTCTCGTAGTCGCTGATGATCTCCTTCTTGGCAGCCACCAGCAACACGTCCATCTGATCCGGGTTATCCGGGTTCTCGCCTAGGATCTGGAAGTCTATGTTGACCTCCTCTATGTCGAAGGGGATGTACTGGGCCGCCTCCCAATGGATGGATTCGAGGAGTTCCTCCTCGGACATGACGTTCAGAGTGACCTTCTTGATGATCACTGAAAAGCCAGAGATGGAGAGGGCTACTTTCCGGTTCTTTATCTTGTGCTTGGATATCAACTCCCTGATCACCTCGATGATCGAACCCGAGTCCATGACTGCGCCATCCACGATTACATCCGCGGGCAGATGTGCCATGGCGAAGCGTTCGAGACGGTACCCGGTCTTGAGTTTCTTCAGCTCCACGAGCTTGATGGAGTGGCTCCCGATGTCGAGCCCGACCAAGTCGACCTTCTTGGACCCCAGTGAGATCATGTCACCCCTTCCTAGGCCTTGGATCCGCTCTCAGATCCTGAATTTGCCCCTCCGTACCAAAGATCTCCTGTCCCAAAAACCAGGAAATTCTCCTCCGGCATCACTCGTCCTCACCGAACACCTTGGCCCTGTCCGATAGTTTCAGTCCGAGGGCCAGGATGATCTTCCTCTTGGTGTCCATCCTGCAACGGAGTCCCCTTTCGATGCGGTCGATGGTCAGAGGGGAGACACCGGCCTTTCGAGCAAGCTCCGCCTTGCTCAACATCTGGGACTCCCTGAGATCGCGAAGCGTGTTCTTTGCCCTGCCTTCCACGATGCCCCTGTCCCTTCCTTTGAATTTGCGGGACCATCTTGGAACAAGGGCACCGTGTTTGTCAAGCAAAATGATAAAAACTTATGAATAATTATAGTAAATTTTCTAAACTTGAGCTATTTTTTCCGTACATATAGGGGCTCGCGGCATGGATTACACATCATCTTGTGGCAGATGGTATCGGAGAAACTTGGGTGTGCGCTGAGCCTGGCAGCCGAGATCGAGGATCATTTCTGGAACACATAGACCCACTCGTTCTCGCCTATCATACCCAGCTTCTCCCTAGCTATCCACTCCAGAAACGACGGGTCCTGCTGGACGAGCCATATCTCCTGCCTGAGGCGCTCGTTGCTCTGCTGCAATATCTGATTCTCCTTCTCCAGATCCATCCTCTGTGCCCTCAGCCGGCTGGCCGCCTGAAAACCGTTCTCCCCCCACCAGGTCCAGACCACGAAGCAGAGGGCCATGATAAACCAGAACGCCCAGAACCACCTCCCGAACCGAAGAGAGAGATTCCACTTCAAGATGGCCCCCCGGGCCGTCCTCCCCTTCAGGGCCCCAGGTCTCATACGGAAACCATCATCCTCTCTGCCAGCCCTCTCCGCCCCTGGCCGACAGCAGTGTCCCTTCTCTCCCAGGCTTCTGTATCACAAACCACTCGCGCGATCAACAAGGCGACCATCCTGGAGGCCTCCATCTGAGCACATCCTCGGCAAGCCGTTCCAGTATGGGCCTTTCTACCCCTTCTCCACGTAACCGCGGAGGTCCACCCATACGTGGCGGAAACCCACGGATTCCATCTCCTCTATTAAGCGCCCCCTCAGCCCCTGTTCCACAAGCGAGCCCACCTCTCCTTGCCCCAGCTCTATCACCACCGCCCTGCCCCTGTACCTCGCCCTGAACTGACGAAAACCCATCTCCCTCAAGCGATCCTCCGCGGCCCTAACCCGATCCAGCTTGCGCAGCGTGATCTTCTGACCCGTTGGGATCCGAGTGGCCAGGCACGCCCGGGGGGGCCTATCCCACTGGGGTATCCCCAACTCCCTCGCCCACAAGCGAATCTCTGACTTCTCAAGGCCTGCCTCCCTCAACGGGCTCCTGATCCCCAACTCCTCCAGGGCCCTCATGCCCGGCCTTTCCTCCTGTCGGTCCCCAGCATGGGACCCGTCCATGACACATGCTAGACCCTCTCTCCTGGCGACATCGAGGAGCTGCGACATCACGAGCCACTTACACCGGTGACACCTGTCAGGTCTGTTTCTCGAGAACAAGGGATCCTGCCAGTGCCCGCTCTCCAGGACCAGGTGCGGCACACCCAGGGCCATCGCCGTATCCACGGCCTCCGACACCTCCCATGACGACTGAAGGGGGGAGCTGAGGGTCACTGATTGCACCTCGCCAGGCAGCTCTTCCCTCGCCACACGAAGGAGGAGGGTGCTGTCGATTCCGCCCGAGAAGGCGATCAGCCCCGATCCCATCCCCCTCAGGATGCCTCTCAAGACCTTCTTCTTCTCCTCGAACCCTCTCATCCCCTGTGAGAGCTCGAACGCACTGGCACGCTCGCCCCCCAAACCCTACTCCTCCTGGGGCCTCTCCTCCCTGATCTCGGCCTCCCGGCAGAGGTCCGCGATGGTCACAGAGGCCAGATACTCCTCGAGCCTCCTGCCAGCCTCTTCCCACACGTCCTTCACCACGCAAGTCTCGGCACGATGACACGGCAAGTCCTTCCTGCCGTATTCCCGACAGCGAACTGGCGTCAGTGGCCCATCGGTCACCGTCACCACCTCGGCCACCGTGATATCCGCCGGGTCCTTGCCCAAATAGTATCCACCCTTGGCCCCTCTGGTGGCCTTGATGAGCCCGGCCTTCTTGAGCCTCTGGAAGATCTGCTCGAGATACCTCGCCGGGATCTCCTGTCGCTGGGAGATCCTCTTTATCTGCTGGGGCTTCCCCCGGCCATAGAACGCTATGTCCACCACGGCCCTAAGGCCGTATCTACCTCGCGTAGAGAGCTTCATCATCTTCCTCCTCTCCCGGCCCCCCTAGTCCACAACACTATATCCCGCCCTTTCCACGGCCTCTCTCACGCGCTCCAGCGAGACGCCCTCGGACCGAACGAAATCCACCTCTCCTGTCTCTAGATTCACCTTCACGCCGCTGACGCCCTTCAGCGCTTCCAACGCCTCCCGTACAGATGATACACAATGCTGGCAGCTCATCCCCTCGACCTTGATTCTCTCCTCCATCATAGCAGCCTCCTGTCAAGGGCCATGGCAGTTCATCCTGCTGATGGCGACACAAGCACCGCTTTCGTCGCAATAGATGCCCTCCTGGCAGTTCCTGCACTCGAACTGGATCGTGGTATGAACGATCCCGTGGTCATCCTTCAGCCGACGGTTGATCTCTCTCAGGATATCCCCCGCGCGGCTCGTGAGCACGTCGTCCACCAAGACGTGGGCGCTCATGGCGAAGAAACCAGACCCTATGGTCCAGATGTGCACGTCATGGAGGTCCTTCACCCCCTGTATCTTCCTCAACGTGCTCACCACGTCCCCCAACTCCAACCCCTTGGGCACGGCCTCTAGAAGGATGTCCGCTGAGTCCTTCACCAGTGTCACCGCACCCCTCAGGATCACCAGACATATCAGGACACTGATGATAGGGTCCACCCAGTACCAACTGGTGAAGAGCATGACGACTCCCCCGACGATCACCCCCAAGGAGGACAGGGCATCGCCGAGGACGTGGAGGTAAGCACCCCTGATGTTGAGATTGCCGCCGCTTGCCTTGGCCATGGCCAAGGCCGCCACACCATTGGCGATCAATCCCAGCACCGCTACCGCCAGCATCGTGGAAACATCCACCTCTTCCGGGGTTCGGAAGCGTTGGTAGGCCTGGTAAAGGATATAGGCCGAGATGAGCACCAAGGCCGTTCCATTGACGAGGGCCGCCAGTATCTCGGTGCGGTAGAACCCGTAGGTCTTGGTGGCCGATGGAGGTCTCGTGGACACGCGCAGGGCAACCAGGCTCAGGAGCAGGGCTAGCAAGTCCGTCAGCATGTGACCTGCGTCGCTGAGCAGGGCCAGGGAATTGGATAGGATCCCGCCAACGATCTCGATTATCATCACGCTGGCCGTGACACAGATGGCTACCAGAAGTGCCTTCCTGTTCTTGTCGAGGGGGGCCATGTGCTGATGGCTGATGGAGCCCTCGTGATGATCGCCCTTTGTCTCCTGATGTCCCCTTCCGAACACCCGCTCCTCCTCAACCAGAGCCATCGTTCGTGTTGAGCATAGGCGAAATCATTACGAAAGTAAAGGCGAGCGCCCGGTTGCACATGAGGTGCGGGTCTGATAGATTGACCGACCGAGGACTATGGGAAGCGAAAGGGAGGGCCGTGGTATTGGAGCCTGCTATCCCGCCGGAACTCTTCAGGGAGATCGTCAATTCGGGCCCTTTCGTGAGGCAT